>JAFMIS010000331.1 GCA_017853915.1 bacterium | reverse complement strand
TCGCCTTTTTTTCAGGATTGGGCCAAGCGAGCGAAGGAGGATCCGGTTCGTGGGACAGAATTCGCGAGGATGTACAAGCTCCTCATGTTCCACCTTCTACGAGAGGACTACTTCGGTGTAGCCGGACTGGTTCGTCAATGGCAGTGTCATGTTGGTGCGCCTGAGTTCGCGAAGCGCACGGGGATCGACCCCAAAATTATTCACAACCACAAGAAGTTCGGATTTAATCCCAGTTTTGGCGAATTAGTTGATATATCCAAAAAAGCTGGACTGCTTTCGACGAAAAAGCTCGCGGAGCTGTGGCGTGATCCGACAGTGGTTCAGGCGCGGCGGTGTTTCGTGTCTGAGTCAATCAAACGCGGCAGAGCGCTCTCTACCGTATTGGTGCGTTGCGCCATGGAATTAGTCGCGGAGTCCGCTACTGATGATGCCATGCACAGGAGCTTTCCCTTGCTTTCTCAAAAAGAGAGGCGATCCGTTTTGAATTACGAGGTCCTCGAAGCTAAGACGTACTCTCGCCTCGTATCTGAACTAGTAAAGAGGGGGGTTCTCGACAAAGATGAGGGTATGCGTTTGGCGGAGATTCGCGCTAAGGAGAGTAAGCGTCCTCAGTCTCGTGGTGTAGAGAAATCAGTCAAGGTGCTCAATAAAAAGATGCGTGAGCAGGGTTTTGACTCCACGGTGTTGCGAAATCTGCTGGGGGAGCTTCCTGTATCAGATCGTGAGGCGTTGTCGCATATCCGTGCAGCCCTCAACTCCCCCGGAGAGAGTTCCCGCGTGACCCCGTTTGGCATCCTTGCGTGTCTCGTGGCGGAGGGTAAGGACGAGCTGAAAGAGATCCTCCAAGCGCGACGAGCCGAAATACGAGACTATCATCGAAAGCGTTTTGGCACTGAGACCTCCCCAGACTCCATAGAGCGAAAGATATGGGGATTGGATCGCGGCGATATCGAGCGAGCGGGGGGAGATGTGAGGGAGGCGGCTCGCGAGAAGGTACGAGGCATCGCGCTACCAGCTCTTCGACTCCTGCTCTCTCGCGGAGTCTCTGAGCCGCGAGAATTCGTTGCGCAGGCATTGCGGGATCTCCCACATAACGATCTTGCGGCACGAGCGAGCTCGTCGGCTCCGATGTTGGCCCGCATCGCCGCGGGGGAAACCTATCCGCATTTAGCGCTCTATCGGCGTATAGTGACGGCGGCTCATGCGGCGTTAACGCCTCAATCCGAGCTGCAGTGGTTCGATGCGCTCAGTCGACGCTTTAACCCCGAAAACTCGAAATCAGAGTTTGGTCAGATGCAGAGCCGGATTGTCGCGTCGATCATCGCGGCTCGCGGGGAGAGTAAGAGTGCCCTCCTAGCCCAGCATGCCAATGATGTTGACGCGGCGCGTGCCATCCGTACGTTGCAGCGATTAGAACGTGATCGAGATATTCCGATAGTGCTTTTTAAGGATGTCATATCCTCCTTCGGTATTGAAGAACACGCCCCGGATGGAGCCGCGATTCGGTATCTTCTTCAGGCTAAAAGCTACCCGCGCGCGATATTGACCTGGTATCAAGATGGGATGCCGTGTGCGACCACTGAAGTGAGAGAAGCCGCACACCGCGTGTTTACTTCCAAAGTGGCGGCCATTGTCGAACGGCTGACTGGATTGCCAGATAACCTGCCGGGTCTGCTTTCGATTCGCGAAAAGAGGTCCCCTCGTTATACATCATCTGGGGATGCGGCCATCAAGACGCAAGATGACCTGATAGTTGAAGCCACCTTGACGCTTGTGCGTGTTTTCCCTGGAGCTAGCATCTCTCATGTTGAGGCGGTACGGGGGCATCTGCAAAAAAACCCTCCAAAGCAATCCTAGCTGTATAGGCCGTTCGGGTACTACTCAGGCCCTCCCACTACTCTGGTTTGCGATGCAAAGCGATTCGCACTCGATTAAAAAGTGCGAGCATCACTCGCATCTCTGGCTCACTCATCTTGATACGTCGAAACATGTTTTTTATCAGAGCTGCTGTCGGGTCTCCGTCCTCTCGTCGATGGAAGCCCGAGGCAGCCATGACCTCAGCGCAAACACGGTCGAGATGTTCGTATTGATTCCACGATGGCAGCTCCTCATGTCGCTCAGGGATCGAGGCCCACTCCAGTCGGGATAGTTCATACATCACCAGTAACGCTGACTGAGCTAAGTTAAAGGCGGGATATTCATCGCGCGATGGAATCCTTACCAGCATTCGACATTGCTCAATCGCCTCGTTTGTAAGTCCCGTGTCCTCCCTGCCGAAAAGCATAGCGGTCGGCTCACGTGGCGCCCGCGCTTTCTCAGCGATCCAATCGGGGAGGGGGGTCGGTTGGCCTCGATGTGGGCGATGGTGGGATGAAAATCCGACCACGTCCCTCATTGGGGCGATTGCGGCCGAGAGCGAATCGTGAATAGTCGCGTTTCGAATGAGATCCTCCGCCCACCTGCCAGTTACGAGCGCTTTTTCAATCGAAAACTCGTGTGGGCGAATAAGATGGAGGTGCCGAAAGCCTAAATTCATCATAGCTCGTGCCACGGAGCCGATATTGAGGCTGTCCTGCGGCTCAACGAGAACGATGTGAATAAAATCGGCTATGGGTGACTGAGGGAGCATTCGTTAGTCAGGTAAAATCGACATTGTGCGTTCAGTATTGATGGAATGAGACTAGGCCGAAAGGGGCTAAAGTCGTGGTGTCATGCTCAGAGATATATCGCCACTGCGGTATCGATTGAATATGAGTATTGATGATGTGTGAAAATCAACGAGGCATGCAGCATGTAGTTACATCATGCACGTCTACTGGAGCCTCGCCCAATCCGAGGACGGGATAAAACGTCAAACACTCAAGAACCCATGAAAGACCTCCAGAGAATTTCTGACTCTAAGCTGCACGGCCCGGTGGGAGAGTTGCACAGGGATTATATGCTCTAAAAAGGCGCGAGGGGCGTCTCAGTAAAAGAGCTAACCCCTATTTTTCATGAAGCTCGCTGCGCTCCGGAATTTGCAAGTGCATCCATGCACTTGCTCGCCCAAA
>JAFMIS010000330.1 GCA_017853915.1 bacterium | reverse complement strand
ACAAGAGGGGGGGGAGGTCCATGTTCTTGATCAACTTTCAGAGTATGGGACCCGCATCTTTCGAGCAGAGAGCGCGAATCAGGAAATCTTGTCCGGAGACAAGAGCACGTTGAGACATGGTGATGTAGTTGTATTTGGGAGCTACGCTTTTCATGTGTGTCTTGTGTCATCGGATCTAGGGCTGGGCAAGGGAGCGGAGTAGCACGTGTATGTCGGATGAATATCTAAATAGTTTGCAGCCAGGCACCGTGATCGGCGGAAAGTACGAAGTCGTGAAGTGCCTCGGTTCCGGAAGCATGGGAATGGTGTACGCATGCCGACACCGTGAACTCCAGGGACAGATAGTCGCTGCCAAGGTGTTATTCCATGAGGTCGCGGCTGATGCTGTATCAGCCGCTCGATTTCGAAATGAAGTATTGGCATCATACGGGGTGTCTCATCCGAATGTGGTGCGTGCCTACGAATTCATCAAAGATGGAGACCTTGTCGCCTATACGATGGAGTTTGTAGGTGGGGGCGATCTGGCCGATAGAATGAGCCGGTCAGACTCCATGCCTATTCCTGAGTTCATCCAATTGCTGAGCCAGATGACGGCTGGGGTGCAGGCGATCCATGACGCGGGGATCGTGCATCGAGATCTCAAACCTGAGAATATCCTTCTCACGAATGATGGTTCTATTAAGATCGCTGATTTTGGTATCGCTCGAAATCGAAATGGCCCCAAATTGACGGAGCATGGTGGAGTGGTGGGAACAATCGAGTACGTCGCGCCCGAATACATGCTTCGTTCTCAAGTTGACTGGAGGTCGGACATCTACGCGTTGGGAGTCCTCGCCTACGAAATGATTGCCGGCAAGGCGCCATTCACGGGTGATAGCGCCTATGCATCTATCAGTAAAAGGCTTCAGGAAGACCCAGAACCTCCAAGTGTGCATCGGCACGAGTGCCCCAAGCAGATTGATGCAATCATTTTGAAGGCTCTGCAACGAGAGCCTGAGAGCCGGTATCAATCAGCGATGGAGATATTTTATGATCTGCAGAGGGCGGCGGAACAGCTCGGACTTCCAAGTGTGAACAGCTCGGGTTTGTACATGCCATCAGGTGGACAGCCATCGGCTAAGCCATATGTTGGGCCATCTCTCTCTCAGTCGGCGCCGACTGAGAGTGAGGGCTACTATGAAACGCAGCTTCTCACGTCTGACGGCACGTTAGAGCCATCTTCTGCTAAGCGTAGAGGAGCGGAGGGGAGCTCGTGGGAGGCGTCTCCGCTGAATACCCAGCCCCATGGTGGTGATTCTGCAGAGCGATCCGCAGCCCGTTCATACAGCGTTTCATCAGGGGCGCATCGTGATGACAGTACGGAGGTTTTATCAGCTGCTGAGGTAGAGTATTCTCTGGTAGCATCTCAAGTAGGGAGGATCGCCAAGCCCCAAGCTGCTGAGCCCTTCGCCGGTTCTGACTCGGTGTCTCAGATCCGAAGTGAGTTCAGAGATCGTCACAGTAGGTATCAAGGCTCTGCTGAATTTCCGGTGAATATCCTGCACGAGAGTCATCAGCGTCTCCGAATACTTGATGTGTTGACCATGGCCTTAGCCGCAGTGATAGGTATGGCATGTGGACTGATCTTTCTTAAGATTTTTGCCCCGTCGTTTCTTGAGAAGTTAAAAATATTGAGTGGTGGATAATGAGAGTCCTAATAGTAGACAATTCCACTGAGACCCAAGCAGCGTGCGCGAAGCGCATTGAGGGATTTGCCAAATCTGATAAAGAGATGTTGGATCTCAAAGTGCGACTGGTAAACGAGCGAGAGTTTATCGCACGCCTCTCAGAGGCTGATGTAGTCATTTTCGGCGCAGGGATCTCTGATCAAGCGGTATCGTTAGCGCGTCAGGCGCGGGCTGAGGCTCCCTGGATCCAGATAGTAATGTTTGTTAGTGACAAGGAGTATGGGGGTGGTGCCTTTCGCTCGGCTCATTCCGTGGGAGTGCGTAAGGTTTTTCCGGATAGCGCAGGGTCCCTTGATCTCCTCCAGGAGTTGGTGGCGATTAATGCTGATTTTAGAAAAGAGGGGAGAACCTACGAGGGACGCATTGTAGTCGTGTTGCACGCAAAGGGTGGGGTGGGAGCAACCTCAGTAGCTGCGGCTCTTGGTGAAGTGTGTAGTGGTTTCGCGCGACGCACCATGATGTGGGACTTAGATGTTGAAACGAAGGATCTGAGCAGAGCCCTCGCCGCCAGTGGTCCTGAAGCTAAGATCGTTAGTGGGTGGGTCAACGGCAGTCGCGACATTAACAGAGAGACATTTCGGGACGCGCTGATTCCGATCGCGGGAGATGTTTCGATTCTTACTCCACCCGACCGTTTTGCGGAGTCGATGGACCTCGTTTGTCACGCTGATGGAATGGAGATAGCGCAGCGAATTGTAGAGTTATCAAAGGTTCTTTTCGATGTGGTTATTATTGATACAGCAGGACGTATGGGGCCTGCTGTTGGCGGGCTGCTTCGAAGCGCTGACACAGTTCTTTTGGTTACTGACGACTCTGAATTGGGATTAACGGCTGTTGATCTTTTACTTACATCGGCGAAAGTTTTGATGGGGGGCACTGATCGACTGCGATTTCTCATTAATCCGTCATCAGAGAAACCTGTAGATTTCAGGCAAATCTCTGCTGATTTAGAAGCGGTTCACAATTTGAGTGAATTAGCATGGTCGCTGCCTGTCCTACCGTTTGATCCCAAGGCATCCACATGGCCTGGCTCTGGAAGCACCCTTTATAGTAGTGGAAACAAGGGCTTGAAACAGGCGTTTGATGAAATAGCGCGGAGATTAATGTTGGTAGAACAACGAGGCGCTCAAGATGATGACTCGCATCTTGAGGATAGCGGAGAAAGGTTGGGATGGCTCCAGAGGTTTTTTCGGCGGCGCTCAGATAGTGTGGGCCGTTAAAAAGATGATTGACGGCTGATTCGAACGGAGATTACCATTAAACAGTAGTCAGTCCATTGGCGTCGGTCGCGTACATGATGAGAGCGACTCTGGTGGCCCCATTTGA
>JAFMIS010000329.1 GCA_017853915.1 bacterium | reverse complement strand
GTGCCCTCGCACTCTGTCCGCTTGCGATTGTCTCAGAGACCGCGCGCGATGCGGCGCTGGGGATTATGATTTCAAATCAGATTTTCCCATCCTCTTTTCAGCATCTTGAAAGCATATCAGACGGTCTTAGCGTGCCCTCGCACTCTGTCCGCTTGCGATTGTCTCAGAGACCGCGCGCGATGCGGCTCTCAGAATTATGATTTGAAAACTGATTTTTCCATTATCTTTTCAGCGCGTTAAGAACATAAACGACAACTAGCCTCTCGGGCGAGATATCCCTTCCCCAGCATTTATATTCCAACCTACCGGCGGAACTCGAACCGAGATTGCAGGTTGTAGGTGCGTGTAGGGGGCTAAGAGGACTATAATGGACAGACAAGTACACCGCTCACCTACTCTCTAATGCTTAGCTTTTTGTCTCACCGATTTCTCGGTCTCTCGGCTTTCACGGCTCTGATGGCAATTTCTTCCGTGAGTGCCTTCGATGCGGCAGCACAATCCGGAATATCCCAGCGACTGGGCAGTAATTTGACTGAGGTCAACGACTACTCACCTCAAATTCCCTTTATCGATCATTTTCTAACCTCTCGAGCGTGGTTTACTCAGTGCGACCCGGCATCGGGAGGCGGATGCACAAACAACAACGCCTGGGATACGGGCGAAGCAGCAAGCCTGGACCTCGATGAACATGGCTGGGTTCGTTCACTACCCTTGCTCTCTGCCCCGCCAGTGTACACCTTCGCAGCCACATTTTGGGATGTACCAGCCGAGTTTCCAGATGGCGTCTATATCGTTCTTTACGACGGGGAGGGAACAATTGAATACGGATTAGGGGCAAAGAAAAACATTTCCCGCTCCCGCGCTGGCAGAGATGTCGTACATGTAGACCCAGCAAATGGCGGCATTCTTTTGCGCCTCACTTCCACCGATCCTAATCATACGGGCAATTACGTGAGGAATATAAAATTTGTCGCTGCAGGAGATGAAGCTCTCGTCGACTCGAAACGATTCTCCGATGCTTTTGTTTCCCAGCTGGCACCGTATGAGGTTCTTCGTTTTATGGACTGGATGAGGACCAACAATTCCTCCGCTTCATCCTGGAATAATAGATCAAAAGCTACTGACGCCCGGTTTTCCTCGGACAGGGGCGTGCCCGCTGAGATCATGGTGGAGCTCGCCAATACGAGCGGCAAGGCTCCTTGGTTCAACATGCCCCACCAGGCTGATAATACGTACATACAATCGTTCGCTACCTTAGTTAAACAGAATCTCTCAACCTCTTTACCTGTATTCGTGGAATATACGAACGAGGCATGGAACGGAGTTTTCTCTCAAGGATCGTGGATCGAGTCCCAAGGAGAAGCCGCCTGGCCATCAAGTAACGAATCGCCTTTTACCAAGAGAATTAATTTCTATGGACGCCGAAGCGCTGAGGTATGCGATCTCTGGCGCGGTGTATTCTCAGACGATCCTAGTCGCGTGGTGTGCGTAATCGCCTCCCAAGCAGCGAACTCATGGACCGCAAGCGAAGCTCTCGCATGCCCTCTCTGGAATGAAGCACCATGCGCAAGCCACGGCATCCAAGCGCTTGCCATTGCTCCATATATGGGAGATTACATCGGAGGAGATACCAATTATGCGCTGGTCTCAAAATGGTCAGGGACTAACGGACTTAATAATCTCTTCAAGGAAATGACCGCGGGCGCGGTCGTCGCTGATGGCCCTCAAGAAGGAGCAATGAAACAAAGCTTCGGATGGATGGTCGAAAACAAACAGGTAGCGGATCAATATAACATCAAGCTGGTGACCTATGAGGGAGGGCAACATTTGGTCGGTGTCGGCTCAGCGTCAAGCGATTCCTCCGTTACTGAGCTATTCACTTCCGCTAATCGGGATTCGCGCATGGGTAGCATTTACTCTGATTACTTGAGTGGTTGGGCCGCCCGGGGCGGCTCCCTTTTTATGCACTTCAATGATATCAGCAGCTATTCTCAGTATGGCTCGTGGGGCGCACTTGAAAAGATTGGACAACCATCGACAGCTAAATATGACGCCCTTTACTCGTACGCGCTTGGTCATTTACCCCCTGGTAGCCCTCGCACATCCTCGAGAGTTCGGCTGACTGTGCGAAAGAGCGGCTCCGGACATGTGACAAGCTCGCCTCGTGGGATTCGGTGCGGCAGCACCTGCTCTGTCAGAGTTACTCGCTCAACCAAACTAAAACTTACCGCCACCGCAAGTCGAGGTTACCGCTTCAAATCGTGGTCAGGCGCCTGTCAAACAACCCATCGAACGTGCCGCGTTACTATGAGTCAATCTACAAAGGTGCGCGCGATTTTTGCGAGAATCTCCCGATAGCCGCGCGGCGCGCGCCTTTAGTCTGAGCACTCATGCCCCTCGCTGAGCTTGTTGCCCTCTCTAGCGATAAGAAGAGAACACGGGTTACATCGGTCTTATCTATATAGTAAGTTGAAGAGGCTATGACTGGCTATCTTCCCCGCTACATTGATTTATTTCAGTCTCTGTCAGCGATCCTCGCCAATCCCCTTACCACGACAGCCCTCGTGTTAACCACGCTAAGCGTCGCATGGGGACTACTCTCCTGGAGGCACGGGCCAAACTATCGACGCCTAGCTATATTAGGGACATTGAGCACATCACTCCTAACAGCCTTATACGCACTTCCCCCCTCATCATATTTCGTGATTCCGTGTGAGGTCCTAAGCGCCACGATGGCTATCGCGTACGCCATAACGTGGGGCTTTCGTGACACCCGCCCTTCGTCGAGCTCGCGCACCTGCGATCTCATGGCAGTGGGTGTTATAGCTGTCTCAGCAGTGATTAAACTAATTGATCTTGAAGCGTGGCCGTTGCTGCTCACGGATTATGCCGCTCGCACTGGAGTAGAAACTATATCACCCTCCCCCAAGGTTCATCCTGGTTGGTGGGGAATTGGCCAGCATGCTTATCTGCACGGGGGTGGGAGTTCTCTCCTTCATTCACCTCTTCTCTCCCTACTTTTTAGTTTTTTTGGATATACGACTTTCGCGGTGCGTTTCGCTGAG
>JAFMIS010000328.1 GCA_017853915.1 bacterium | reverse complement strand
GCGACTCTGTTGAGCCTGAGCCGGAAGCCAAGGAGCTAAAAACTTCCTCCGACGCTCTATCTACTGAGGTTCCAGAGGCAGACCTGGTGAGGTTAGCGAAGAAGCTCTACCAGGTGGGGATGTACAGCGTCGCACGAGACTCGTTCTCATCTCTCAAGGATCGATACCCACTCGGGGCGTACTCCACATTTGCTGAGCTTAAAGTCGCGGACACCTTTTTTTATAACCATGAATATAATGAGGCAGCGAAGAGTTACGAGAGTTTTCTGAAGAGTTATCCGGGAAGCTCTGAATCTCCCTATGCGAAGCTCCAAGCGGCGCGAAGCCACGTTGCCTCGGCCAAGGGAGGCGGAGGTCGCGATCGGCAGCCCCTGGAGCGCGGGCTCGCGCTCTATGATGAGATCGTAAGCGAGTATCCTGGCACTGCGTATAGCTCCGTTGCCCAACATGAAAGGGCCCCAGCAATAGATGAATTAGCTGCCTACGATAAGGAGATAATTCGGTTCTACGAAAAGCGCGGGAATGCGCTCGCCGTGCAGGATCGTGAGAAAAAATTCAAGGATCGTTGGGCTAGTCGACTGGGCTCGTCGTCCCTTGAATCTCAACCGGAAACAGCTCACTCTTCGGGCCAAGCGTTGATGGCCCTGACGCAGGTATCTCCCCCTCCTCCAATTCCTCAAGCACGAGTGTCGTCTACAATGACCGAAACATCAGGAAGTAGCGCGCACGACGATTCACCTACTTTTCTCTCTGAGGGGCGCATCGTGGTACAGAGCGTGAAGTGTGAAGGGGACGACGTACGCTTCGGGGTAATTGAGGTTTCAGAGACCCCGAAATCACTAACGGGAGCGGACGTGACTCCACGAATCCTTAACCCCACAGCAGGAAAAATAATCTTAGAGCAACTCGGCCTCGCGGCACGACAGGACACCTTTAATTGCTTCGGTGTCAGCGATCTCTCAATCTCACCCTCAGGAGACCTGGTCATTGCTACGGAGAAAGCTATCTCTGTAACGACGCTTGAGGAGCCATCGCGCATCCTCCTAGCCCCAGCCTCGTAGATTTCAGTGGGGAAGCCAGGAAGCTGGGTCCTCCTTTTGCGATCGCGCACGTGTTGCCCGTTTTGCAGGCTACCTACGCCTATCGAACCTGCCCTTTAGAGGAGGTTTTGCTCATCAAACCCTGTAAGATTTCTCCAACGGATAACGGCTACCCCTCATCTTACTTGCGAGGGCAAAGTGGGTTTTCACGCCCAAGTTCGGCGCTGAAATACCGTGTTAGGATGAACCGATTTAGCCTGTTGCCCAACGGCCAAACCGACTATCCTACGCGGGTGACTGGGGTTTCGTAACCGAGCCTTAGTTGCTGAATTGGCGAACTTTTTAGACTGTAGCGATGCGTTTAAGCCGCATCGAGATTAGAGATAATCAACTGGCATTCTGCTGGTATCTTTAATTTCGGAGACCTAAGCGAATCGCGACAACGCGAACCTTTTAGAATGGCTGTTAAGGGACTTCCATCTCTGGATACGCTTAAGGAGCTCGACTACAACGTCGTTCTGAGCAGACTATTGCGTCGCCAGAACATCCCGGTGATGGTTAAAGCAGTACAGAATCTCTCCTCCCTGGTCCTCTTGCTTTCGTTCGTTCTCATCGTGGTTGTAATTGTGCCGGACACTCTTGGTCGCATGAGCATGTCATCTGAGTTAAACACTCGGGTGACCGAGATAAGCAAGCAGATGAGCTCGGCCGCTCCACAAGCCCCCAACGCGGCCAAGGAGTGGGATCTGCTCGTATCCAAGCAGCCCTTTGGGCTTCTCGGTCGCGCCACGGTTATCACTGCTGCGCAACCGACGCCACCACCCTCGCCTCTCATGCTCTCCCTGATCGGCACCTTTGTGACCAAGGGACAGGAGCCCTACGCAATTATCGAGGACAAGAAAAAGCAAAATCAGGACATGTTTCTGATCGGCCAATCCATCTTCGAGCAAGCCGTTCTTAAAAAGATCTACGAGGATCGCGTTGAAGTGGATCACAACGGAACTATTGAGGTGTTACGCCTCGATGAGATCTCGGGCGGAAGCGCACCAACCTCCAACTCTGACTCAGATGATTACGTGGTAGATGAGGCTGAACTCGACAAGGGGCTTGAGAACCTACCGCTGCTCCTCACGCAAGCTCGCGCAGTACCGTATTTCAAAGATGGTCGGTCGATCGGACTTCGACTCTTTGCCATCAAGACGGGAAGCCTCTATGAGAAGGTGGGCCTACGGAATGGCGACATTCTGAAGACCATTAACGGCAACAATCTGGGCGATATTTCTCAGGCACTCAAGCTTTTTGAGCAGTTAAAACAGGAGCGTTCTATCAATTTAGTACTAGAGCGCGACAAACAGGATAGAGAATTTAAGTACACGATAAGGTAAGTTATGAAACGCACCACGACTCTCCTACGAGATGGGTTCCTCGCCTTGGCGCTGGCAGCGAGCTCTCTGTGCCCCGTATCACTGCTAGCCGAGCCCGACCCAAGCGCCGCCAATGAGCAAGATTACAGTAAGGACTCCACCACGGAGATCAACGTCAAGAACGCCGACATCGCCGCGATCGTTAGAATCTTCTCTCGAAAGACCAAAAGAAATTATATTCTCGACGAGAAAGTTCGCGGCAAGGTGTCGATCTATCTGCCGGGGAAGGTATCGGCGGAGGAATCACTGCGAATTCTTGACTCAGTGTTGGCCTTGAAGGGCTTTTCAGCGGTTCCCATCGGGGAAAACCTTTGGAAGATCGTTCCTGCCAAGGAGGCTCGGCAATCCACTATTCCAACTATTACCGATGGTCGAATAGCGAACCCCTCATCGTCGGTAGTCACTCGGCTTGTGACATTAAAATATGTCAACGCCCAGGATGTTCAACAGGTGGTTTCTCAACTCATTTCAGCCGATGGCTTGGTGAACGCCTATACAGGCACCAACTCTCTCATCATCATCGACGCTGAGGACAATATTGAGCGGCTTCTCAAGATCATCGACGAACTCGACGTCCCGTTCTCCAATCGAGAGATGACTATCATCCCGGTCA
>JAFMIS010000026.1 GCA_017853915.1 bacterium | reverse complement strand
CTCATGACCACCTTGTTGATCTGCTCTTGGACTGCCTCATCGCCGACCTGAACATCACGCAGGTATTCGAACGGCACTGCCGCCAGAACCTCGTTGGTCAACTCGACCCCCTTTCCAACAAGCTCATTGCGCTTATCATCAACAAGTCTCGCCGTTGTGGTTCGACCCTTAAGAACGCTAATGATACCCTTGAGAGCCGCGTCCTTGAGGATATTAATCTCATCGCGCTGATCCTGCTCGAGACGAGCGATCTCTCGCTTCTCAAGCTCAATTGTGCGCTCGTCCTTATCGGTGCCCTTGCGAGAGAAGACCTGCGCCGAGATAACAGTACCCTCAACTCCTGGTGGGAGCTTCAAGCTGCTATCGCGAACCTCTCCAGCTTTCTCGCCGAAGATAGCTCGCAAGAGCTTCTCTTCAGGGCTGAGCTGCGTCTCACTCTTGGGCGTGATCTTGCCGACCAATATATCGCCGGGGCTAACTTCTGCTCCGATGCGGATGATACCGGACTCATCGAGATTCTTGAGAGCCTCTTCACCAACGTTCGGAATGTCGCGAGTAATCTCCTCTTTTCCGAGCTTGGTATCCCGAGCGATACATTCAAACTCCTCGATGTGCACCGAGGTGAATACGTCGTTCTTCACCAGATTTTCGCTGATCAGAACTGAGTCCTCGAAGTTGTATCCATTCCACGGCATGAACGCTACCAGACAGTTCTGACCGAGCGCGAGCTCTGCCATGTCTGTACTAGGACCATCAGCGATCACCTCACCAGCGGCTACGCGCTCCCCAACACGAACGATCGGGCGCTGCGTAATGCATGTGTTCTGATTGGAACGGCGGTATTTCACGAGCTGGTATATATCAACACCAGTATCAAGCGCGTCATCAGTGACCGTATCAGATTTGATAACGATCCTCTCTGACTCAACTGACATCACGTGACCGGCACGTTTCGCGACTACCGTAGCGCCGGAATCGCGCGCGACGATGTGCTCCATACCCGTTCCAACCATCGGAGCCTGCGCGAGCAAGCACGGAACAGCCTGACGTTGCATGTTCGAACCCATCAAGGCTCGATTCGCGTCATCGTTCTCAAGGAATGGAATCAGTGAAGCGGCGACGCTCACGATCTGCTTCGGGCTCACATCCAGCTTCGATACCTCGGCCGGTGGTACCAGTAGGTATTCACCATTTCTGCGAACTGGCACCGCTGCCTCAGTCAGATTACCCTTCTTATCCATCTCAAGGGTCGCGGGAGCGATAGTCTCACGCTCCTCTTCGAGAGCTGAGAGGTACACAACGTCCTCTGACACGCGATGGCTGTTATCAACCACGCGGTACGGCGTCTCGATAAATCCGAACTCATTTACGCGCGCGTACACGGCAAGCGACGCGATAAGACCGATGTTTGGCCCCTCTGGAGTCTCAATCGGGCAGATGCGACCGTAGTGCGTTGGGTTAACGTCACGGACCTCAAAGCCAGCGCGGTCACGAGTCAAACCACCTGGTCCAAGCGCCGACAATCGTCGCTTGTGAGTAATCTCTGAGAGCGGGTTGGTTTGATCCATGAACTGCGATAGCTGCGATGAACCGAAGAACTCCTTCACAACAGCCGCGACCGGCTTGTAGTTGATGAGATCCTGAGGCACGAGGGTATCGATATCCTGCATACCCATACGTTCACGCACTGCCCGCTCCATACGAACGAGTCCGATTCGATACTGATTCTCGATCAGCTCACCGACCGCACGGACACGCCGATTGCCGAGGTGATCGATGTCGTCGATCGAGTAACGCTGCGCGTCCGTAGAGTTGCGAAGCTCAATCAGGTAGCGCACTGTCTCCTTAATATCCTCCGGAGATAACACGCCCTGATCCATCGGCGGAGCCTCACGACCCTGCGAGATATAGAGCTTATGGTTAAGTTTGTAGCGACCAATATCCGAAAGGTCGTAGCGCTCACCATTAAAGAAGAGGTTCTTAAAGGTAGCCTGCGCCGTCTCTGGACGAGGAGGATCTCCTGGTCGAAGACGTCGGTAGATCTCGATAAGGCTATCGATAGTCGGACGACCTGACAGACGGGAGTAGAGCGAGTTGTCGCCACTCATCTTGTCTGACACCAGTGTCTTCCAGAGAGCATCGCCGATATGGTTATCGTCGGTGTAAAGAACGCGGAGTCTATCGAGGCCCAACTCACGCTGCGCCGTGATAGTACCACGCTCAACTACCTCACCCTTGGAGTTAATCTTGTCTGAGGTCAGATCCTCACCAGCATTGATAACGATCTCGAACTTCGAGCAGAGGTTCTTTGCCTCCTTCTCATCCATCTCAAGAACTGCCGAGCCGAGACGCTCACGGATAATCTCCCAGCCAACGAGCACCTCGCCCTTTTCAGCGATAACTTCGCCCGTCTTGCCATTCACTACTGTATCGGTTGCCTGAACCACGGTCTCCGCCGCGATCATCCCTGGAACGGACTCTGGAGCGATCTCGATCTCCTCGATCCCCGCCTCGCGGAGACGACGAATAACGGCCTTGTTGAATTTTCCGCCCTGCTTAACCAAGGTTTTGCCAGCACCCTTAATTTCGCGGTACGACTTCTGTCCATCGAGCTGTTCAGCCTTGAACTCCTTAGTCACGGCCCCGCGCTTACCGAAGATGATGGTATCGGTCTTGTAGTACGTTGACAGAATGTCATCCGCCGACATTCCAAGCGCGCGCAAAAGGACTGACGCGTTTAGTTTGCGACGTCGGTCGATGCGCACGTGCAAAATGTCCTTCACGTCGAACTCGAAATCGATCCATGAACCGCGGTACGGGATGATGCGAGACGAGTACAGAAGCTTGCCCGAGACGTGACTCTTTCCGTCATCGTGATCGAAGAACACTCCAGGCGAGCGGTGCAACTGACTCACGATTACGCGCTCAGTGCCATTGATTACGAACGTTCCGCGCTCAGTCATGAGCGGGATCTCACCGAAATACACTACGTCCTCTTTGAGAGCGCTCAGGTGGCGCGCGCCAGTCTCTGGATTTACATCCCAGAGAACTAGCTGAATGGTCACACGCAGTGGGGCCGCCCAGGTCATTCCACGGTCACGACACTCATCCATGTCGTACTTCGGAGTGCCGAGGTTGTACGAGACGAATTCCAACGACGCCGTGTTGTTGTAATCCCGTATGGGGAAGACCGACTTGAACACCTTCTGGAGTCCGATGTCCTCGCGCTTCTCCGGCTCGACTGACGCCTGGAGGAACCGCTCGTAGGAGCTTTTCTGGATTCCGATGAGGTTTGGAATCTCAGCTATCTCATTAATTTTAGAATAACTTTTACGGAGGCGAAGGTTGGTCTTGATTTTCGATGTCATACGTAAGTGACTCTAACAGCAAAAGCTCACCGATCTCTTTGAGATCCGATGAGCTCTTACGTCTGTATCCGAATCGTTAGCGACGGTGGGACCGCCTTAGCGAGACTGATACCAAAAATGGTAGTTTGCTTTGCTCTCAGCCTGGACACACCACCCGCCACCGCCCTGAGCTCATAAGGGGTGACTGGAGACTCGTGCGCCAAAAATGCCAAGAAATCAGCTAACTACCCAACGATATACACCCAGGTCGCGGTGTCGCCACAGCGAGCCCGGATGATAGGCCAAAAAGCCGGTCTAGGGAAGGCCCATGACCGACGCCCTGGGGCTTGCCTCGCGCATACCGAGGGCCAGGATGTCAACCGACACC
Source organism: bacterium (assembly GCA_017853915.1). Classification (GTDB taxonomy): domain Bacteria; phylum Bdellovibrionota_C; class UBA2361; order UBA2361; family OMII01; genus OMII01. The sequence continues at coordinate 9,978 of JAFMIS010000026.1, read as the reverse complement.
TGGCCCAGGGTGGCCCGAGGGAAAACCCAAGGGGCTTTTATAGCTGAACTACTTGAGGGAAGCCTTAGCGCCGGCTTCCTTGAGCTTCTTAACGAAGTCCTCAGCCTCAGCCTTAGCAACACCCTCTTTGACGAGCTTTGGAGCGCCGTCAACAAGGTCCTTAGCCTCCTTGAGGCCAAGTCCGGTGATCTCGCGAACAACCTTGATCACCTTAACCTTCTCAGCACCAGCATCATCAAGCATGATGGTGAACTCGGTCTTCTCCTCTGCGGCGGCAGCACCACCCGCAGCTGGAGCACCACCAGCTACCATTGCTACTGGAGCAGCAGCGCTAACGCCGAGCTCCTCTTCCAGCTTCTTTACCATCTTAGCGGCATCCATCAAGGACAAGCCCTTGATGTAATCCACAACGCCTTCAAACGTATAGGCTTCTGACATGGTTTTACTCCTTATACTAACGACACAACTAAAATTAACGTTCCTACACTCCTACTCAGCAACTGCTATTACGCAGCGGCCGACTCTCCTCCGAGCTTCTTGCGGTATGCCTCTATAGCACGAACCAGCTGAGCGCTTGGCTCCGAGAGAACTCGAACCACTCGCGTCGCCGGCTCCAACATGAGCCTGAGCAACATGGCGAATGTCTCTTCCCGGCCCGGCATCGTCGACAACGACTGAACACCAGCTGGATCAACATAGGCGCCATCCAACCAACACCCTTTCACTCGAAACTTTTCATTATCCTTGGCGAACTTCATCAGCACCTTCGTCGGCGCGATAGGATCCTTGTCGCATGTAACAACCAGGGTCGGGCCTACAATCGTCGCGAGGAATCTATCCACCTCACCTTGAACAGCCCCCTGCCCGCCAGCTACTTTGTTCACCGCGAGGCGAGCAAGTGTATTACGCACCACTCGTCCTTCAGACCCAGCCTTGCGCAATTCGCGACGAAGCTCGGTCATCTTTGCTACCGTAAGACCACGATAATCAGCGCAAACAGCCACCTGCGACTTGGTGAACTTATCCACCAACAGTCCAAGCTCCGCTTGTTTTTCAGCCTTTTCCATACTGCAGATTCCTTAAGCGACCCTAGTTCTTTTACAACCCTTATCCTCGAAGTGGAGATACATCGAGCGCGACTCCTGGCCCCATCGTCAACGAAATCGAAGCGCTCTGGAGATACACTCCCTTGCTCGTCGTCGGCTTAGCGCGATTGAGAGCCTGGAACAACGTCTGCACGTTTTCCAAGATCTTCGCTCCACCGAACGAAGCCTTACCAACAGCGGCGTGAACGATGCCTGCCTTGTCTACACGGTACTCCGCGCGACCTGACTTAACCGACTTAACCGTAGCTCCAACATCAAATGTCACAGTACCAACTTTTGGAGATGGCATAAGACCACGAGGTCCGAGTAGCTTACCTACTTTTCCAACCTGAACCATCATGTCAGGAGTAGCGATGACGCTGTCGAAGTCGAAGAAACCACCCTTAATCTTCTCTACCAGATCATCTCCGCCGACGATGTCAGCCCCAGCGGCCTGCGCCTCTTGAGCCTTCTCCCCTTTGGCGAATACCGCCACTCTCACACTCTTTCCGAGACCATGCGGAAGCGCGATCGAACCACGAACGTTCTGCTCGGCTTTCTTCGGATCAACACCGAGACGAACAGCAACCTCAACAGTCTCATCAAACTTCGCGGACGCAGTGCTCGCAACAACCGTGCAACCCTCCTCGATGGAGTAAAGCTTGCCAGCTTGAACTTTGCCGCGTTGCGCCTTAATTCGCTTACCTTCTTTTTTGAGCGCCATAACTTATACTTCGCTAGAAATGTAAAACTTTTTCTCTCCCAACGTTCCGGAGACCCTCTGCCGCTTCCGTTAGGCCCATCTGAGCCTAGCCCCTAAAGCCCTGTTTGCTTTAGGTCACACACCAGATAACCCTCTCGGGATTCCTGGGCGGTAGGGAGCCAGCAGCCTAGGGATTAACACCCCAGAAGTCAATATCTCCGGGCCTTTTTAGATAACATCAACCCCCATACTTCGGGCTGTTCCAGCCACGATTTTAAAGGCAGCCTCCTCATCATGACAGTTAAGGTCAGCCATCTTCTGGCGGGCAATGTCATAGACTTGGGCCTTGGTGATCTTGCCAACTTTATCCTTGTTTGGAACCGACGAACCCTTTTCCAACTTGAGGGCCTTCTTGATCAGGTATGATACCGGAGCAACCTTCATCTCAAAGGTAAAGGAGCGGTCCTTGTACACCGTAAGAACGACCGGCACCACCTCACCCTGCTGCTTCTGAGTCTTGGCGTTAAACTGCTTACAGAACTCCATTATGTTCACGCCATGCTGGCCCAACACTGGACCGATAGGAGGAGCTGGATTCGCCTGTCCACCCGTTACTTGCAACTTGATAATCGTGTTAATTTCCTTTGCCATTTGAACCACCCTTTACTTCAAAAACTTTCAATCTTGATCGTCCCCAATACTGAGATAGCCTTAGTCGCTTCAGACTGTTAGCACTTCTCTACCTGCATAAAATCGAGCTCGACTGGAGTAGCTCGCCCGAAAATGCTGATCAACACCTTGACCTTGCCCTTCTCTGGTCGGACCTCCTCGATCGTCCCGTTGAACTCCGCGAAAGGTCCATCGATGACCTTCACGGCGTCTCCCTGCTCGAAATTCATCTTAGCGCGTGGAGAAGCGGCGCCCTCCTCTACCTGGCTGAATATGCGCGCCACCTCTTCCTCGGTAATCGGCTGAGGACTCGTCGCATCTCCCACAAAACCATTGATTTTTGGGGTTTCCTTGACCAAATGCCAGGTCTCCTCATTCATCACCATCTGAACAAGGATGTAACCGGGGAAGAATTTGCGGGTCGATGTCTTCTTCTGACCCTTAACCAATTCGACCACCGTTTCCTGTGGAACATGAACCTCACCAAAGAGGTGCGTCAGCTTGTTGAGGCGGATACGCTCCTCAAGCGCCTGCTTGGCCTTGGACTCGAATCCTGCGTAGGCCTGAACCACATACCAATTCATTTTTTGCTCTGTTGTGCTCGTCGTAGATTCCATACCGATTCCTCTTCAACAACCGCCTTAGCCGATCATCTTTGACATCAGCCAATTGAACGTAAGGTCCATCACAAATAGGCACATCGAAATAAACACGATGATTAAGAGAACTACTCCGGTCAACCGCATCGTCTCCTGACGAGTTGGGGATTGAACCTTCTTTAGCTCCTCAATGCTATCGGCAAAGTACCCTGCGCTGCGCGAAACAATAGATTCCGACGGAGCATCAGCTACCTTATCATTCATCTTAAATCCCTATTAAAATCAACAGGTTCTACTCAAAAGAAGCCTGCAATAGCAACCCCAGAGGCCCTGGAATCGCTCCAATCCACCATGGGGAGTAGCCACAGCACATTGAGCAGTAAGAGAGAACTAGTAACCTCAGAACAGGCCGTTAAACGTTACCTATTCCATGTACAGGGCGAAACCCTATCAGAATTTTAAGAGCGGAGCAAACAGGGCCCTAAACTACCCCCGAAATACCTTCCAGCTTTTCCGACAGAACCCCCTCTACATACTGTTTGACCGCCTCAACCGTTACCGAGGCTAAGACCTCACTGGCAAAGGCATGCACGAGGAAGGCCCGGGCCTCCTCCCGACTAATACCTCGCGACCGCAGGTAGAACATGGCATCGCTATCAAGCTGTCCTACCGTAGCCCCGTGGGTGCACTTAACGTCATCGGCCCATATCTTCAACTGAGGTCGAGATTCAATGCTCGCCTCCGACGAAAGGAGCAGAGCCTGATTAGATTGAAACGCGTTGGTCTTCTGCGCGATCTTGTCCACCGTAATGGTACCCGAGAAGACTCCGCGACTTTTGCCGGCATACACCCCCTTGAAGTGCTCACGACTCTCGATCGAGGGCTGCTGGTGATGAATCACTGTCGCGTTGTCTACATGCTGTTCATCAGAGAGGAGTGACAAACCATTCAGAACCCCTTGCCCACCCGCACCACGCAAATTCATGGTAACGTTATTTCGCGCTAGCGAAGCGCCAAATGAGAATATATGGCTGCGCACAGTCGCGCTCTTGTGTTGATCGAGCACCGCGCCGGAGATCTGAAACGCGGCTTTCGACTCTTGCTGTATCCGATAGTGATCAACGATCGCGCCCTCTGCCGCTTGAATCTCAAGGATCGGGAGCGAGAGATACCGAACCCCCTCCTTTCCTACGTGCGATTCGATCACTCGCACCTCGGCGTTTTCCTTCGCCGATACGAATACGCGTGGCGTGCCAACACATCCATCAAAGGCGCTTGAGGTAATAGTAATAACATGGATCGGAGCCGCTACCGCCACTCCTCGGTCAACCGAGATCACGACCGCGTCCGAGAAGAGCGCTGTTGCTAAGGCGGCAAACGCCTCTTCGCGATGAAGGCCGAGACTCCCCACGCGATCGCTTCCAACACCATTGTCACTCACGCGTGAAATTGAGAGCCCATTGACCGGCGTCACGACGGACAACTCCGGGGTAAACACGCCATCTACGAAAACCATCTCAGCGCTGGGAGCCAGATCCGGAATTCGCGCCGAGCGCAGCAATTCCTCCACCTCAGCACGCGGAGCCTCAGCCTGCCGTCCGAACACAAACGGGCCCTGAGCGATCTGCTCCGGGTTGGTATACTTCCACTCTTCAAGACGCGGGGTTGGGAATAGGAGTTTCTTCCACACCGCGAGAGCCTCAGAGGTCAGCGTGACCATCGAGCCAGATAGAGAAGATCCGCGCAGCTCGCTGGCTCTGGCTATCGCCTCGCTCACCCACGCTCCACAGCTCGCTAACGGCGTCGGAATTTTTACAACGGAACTCATCGCGCCCTCTCTATGCCGACACTGACTCACGGAAGCTGGAGTACCCTTGATTCTCAAGCTCAAGCGCCAACTCCTTCCCTCCTGACCGCACGATGCGACCATCGATCATCACGTGCACAACGTCTGGGACGATGTAATTGAGAAGCCGTTGGTAGTGCGTGATGACCAACATGCCACGCTCAGCTGAACGCAAACGGTTTACTCCTTGCGCGACGGTTTGCAACGCGTCGATATCGAGCCCAGAATCAGTCTCATCGAGGATCGCTAACTTTGGCTCAAGCACCGCCATCTGGAACACTTCGTTACGCTTCTTCTCTCCTCCAGAGAAGCCCTCGTTGACTGCTCGCTGAAGAAGCTCATCGCTTAACTCCAATAACTTGGCCTTCTCTTTCACAAAAGCCGCGAACTCCCGCACCGCAAGCGGCTTGAGCCCCTTGTGTTCGCGAATTGAGTTAAGCGCCGTGCGCAGAAAATACGTGGTTAAAACTCCAGGCAGCTCGACCGGATACTGGAACGCCAAGAACACGCCCTCTCGAGCGCGAACCTCAGGATCCAACTCAAGCAGATCCTTACCGTCGAACTGAATCGTTCCGCGTGTCACCTCATAACCATCTTTGCCGCCTAAAATATTGGCCAGGGTGCTTTTACCTGAACCATTGACGCCCATGATGGCGTGGACCTCACCAGGCTTAATCTCAAGGTTGATGCCCTTTAAAATCTCGCGGCCATCGCCCTCAATACGAGCGTGGAGATCTGTAATCTTTAACAAACTCATACGTCCCTCTATCCTACACTTCCCTCAAGGCTGATTTCGAGGAGTCGGCGCGCCTCAACGGCAAACTCCATCGGCAATTCGTTCAGCACCTCTTTACAGAAACCGTGCACAATCATCGACACGGCGTCCTCAGTCGAAATGCCTCGCTGGTTACAATAAAATATCTGGTCCTCTCCGATCTTTGACGTCGAAGCCTCATGCTCTACAGTCGCGGTTGGGTTCTTCACCTCGATATAAGGGAACGTGTGCGCTCCACACTCGTTGCCCATGAGCATCGAATCACACTGCGAGAAGTTACGCGCGTTCTCAGCGCTCTTCATCATTTTTACCTGACCGCGATACGCGTTCTGACTTCGACCTGCCGATATACCCTTCGAAACGATCGTGCTCTTGGTATTTTTGCCGATGTGGATCATCTTAGTTCCAGTATCAGCCTGCTGCTTATTATTGGTGATCGCCACTGAGTAAAACTCACCAACCGAATTATCCCCTTTGAGAATGCAGCTCGGATACTTCCACGTGATAGACGAGCCGGTCTCTACCTGCGTCCAGGAGATCTTTGAGTTATCGCCAGAACACAATCCACGCTTCGTGACGAAGTTGTAGATCCCACCCTTACCGTCTTTATCACCCGGATACCAGTTCTGAATTGTCGAGTATTTGATGTGCGCGTTACCCAGAGCCACAAGCTCAACCACCGCGGCGTGGAGCTGATTCTCATCGCGCATCGGCGCGGTGCACCCCTCCATGTAACTCACATAGCTCCCCTCGTCCGCGACGATCAGGGTGCGTTCAAATTGCCCGGTTTTGGCGGCGTTAATTCTAAAATAGGTGGAGAGCTCCAATGGACAACGCACTCCCTTGGGGATGTAGCAGAACGAGCCATCCGTAAAAACAGCGGAGTTAAGCGCCGCGAAGAAATTGTCGCTATATGGCACAACCGAGCCGAGATACTTCTGCACGAGTTCAGGGTGATTCTGAATCGCCTCAGACATCGAACAGAAAATTACCCCAACTTCCTCAAGCTGCTTCTTGAAAGTAGTGACCACCGAAACGGAGTCAAAGACAGCGTCAACCGCGACTCCAGAGAGCGCTTTCTGCTCGTGGAGAGGGATACCGAGCTTCTCGTAGGTCTTTAATATCTCCGGATCCACCTCCTCCAAGCTCTTGGGCCCTTGAGCCTTCTTCGGCGCCGAGTAGTAAACGATGCTTTGATAATCAACCGGAGGATACTCAACGAATGCCCAGTGAGGCTCCTTCATCCTAAGAAAACGCTCAAACGCCTTTAATCGCCAATCGAGCATCCACTGCGGCTCTCCCTTCTTGCGCGATATCGTCTCAATAGTCTCACGGTTAAGACCAGCAGGAAGCGAATCCGCCTCGACATCGGTATAAAAACCGTACTTGTAATCCTGACTGGTAAAATCGTCTAAGACGTCTGTACTCATATCCTCTTAACCGCATGTACTCTGACAATCGATACGATATAACCCGTATCCTGATAGGGCTCCCCAGAGTACCTGGTTTGCAGCCCCAAGTCCCCTTTCGAGGGCATTTTTTCCCAGAAAATCGAAGCTGTTACCCAAGCTACCCTGGCAGAGGGTAACAATCTTGAGCAATTTATTCAAGTATACAGAGCCGCTTAACCTATTGCAATTTCAAATATTTTCGATGTCTAAGGGCAACAAGCATATGTCCGCTTCAAACTCTAACGGTCCATGGCGGCCGGCCTGGCTAGCTATAGCACCAGAAATAGGTAGGACAGAGGTAGGGAACCTTAAGAGGTTCAGGAGCACGTCCCCTCAACTACGCTCTTGAGGACGGCGCCCCAGAAGCCACAACCTCCGCGGCCCCAACGTCATCGCGGTGCCAATCAACTACCACAACACCACTGCGCGGATGAGTCAGTAGAGCATATCCAGCGTCATGTCCTCGCACGCGCGCGCCCCCGAAGAGGTCCTCACCGCCGAACTTACACGCATGAAGCGCGGCCGCGAGCGCTAGATCTGATGTGTTCGCGAACTCAAGACCAAGAGCACCCAGTCGAGCACCCTGCTCGTCGCGAGTCTTCTGGTTTGTATTCTCAACGACCGCTGTCACAGTTACAGCTCTACCCTGAGACGCATCTCGATCAGGCAAACGATTTGAACGTACATCTAACATCCAAAAATAGGACCCAGGATTCTTGAAATCCTTTTCAAAAATCGCATCCCGCTTGCACTCAGGCTGGTGCTCGCGAAAATACTGATTCACTGCCTCTCTGGCCTCGCGATCGGTTACTCCAGCGGGGATTTCGAATGAACACATCCCGCTAGTTGGCTCAAACGTGTAGTCTCTCACCATGGCCTCGGCTATCTCTAGAGGAGTCCGCTTAACATCCGTGGCGGCAGCTTTACCCTCAATCACTCTGAGCGCTCCCTGCAATCGCCGCGCGACCTCCGCGGGAGGTAGTGTTTGCCCGCGTTCCTCCGCCCCCTCTACGAGAGCTCTGGCGCCCTGTGTCAGCAGAGTGGACACTGCGCTACCAACGTCATTGGCGATCTTCTGAATGTGCTGTTGTGATGAATGCATAGTACCCATCTCTCCTTCCGTTCCTACCTTGCACCAGCTCTATAGTGTGCCCTAAGCCTCGGCCTAAGCAAATGATGTGCGGATCTGTCAGGTTTGGTCACCATCAGCAGCCGATGGAACAGCTTGCGAATGAGATCTTCGGGCGCTCAAGACGCTGCTCGACGTAATTCCTCTAATCTACAACCGACACTGTGACCCCGGGGAACTTGGGTATCTGTCCCTCTAGGTTCTGGAAGAGCCATTTGAGGAGATTCTGATAGAAGCGAAAGAGCGGCTCGTGTTCGGACACCTGATCCCGAACCTGCTCACGGCGACTCTTGAATCCAGTATGACTTTCGCGCGTGAGGTGCTCCCGCTCACGCCAGAAATTCCCAAGGGGCTGAACCTGAATCTCAAACAGACGCCCCGACCAGACAACCACTGATTTGAGAGCCTCCCATCCACTCTCTTTCCCACCCTCATGGAGGTAATTTTTTGTCTCCAGAAATTGTAGTCGCGCCGACCCAACCGAACGCTCTAGTCCGACAGTCGCGAGCTCTGCGGCGCTCCATTCTCGAGACTGCAAATCAGCATGCAACAATTCCGCATCCTCGCTCGAACCCACAACGATCTTGATACCGAAAACATCCTTTACATACTTGCTGAGGTGTCGAAGCTGCTTGTCGCGTTTTACCAGAGTGTCGAGCCCAAATATCTCATCGACAACTTTATTCCAGAGCTCCTCTTCAGCTTTGATACGACTGATAACTTTGTGGATCCCCTCCTCGTTCGGCTCCGTTGGTTGATACTCAACAACGTTGGCGACGAGATTTGGGAATACCCAGTTCTGGCCATCAAAGTACTGCAACTTTCGCAGCTGACGGTTACCGAGGTCGAGGTCGATCGTTGAGTAGAGATCCTGCCGGGAGATCGGCTGATTAAGAGTAAAGCGCTCCCCCGTTGTAGGCACCTCTCCAATCACCACACTCTGGAGCTGATATTGTCCGATGTAGGTGTCACACAATAGCTCACACAGCCGATGGAGAGACTCCTCGCCACGCCGGATCATGCGGTCGAACGCCGCGCGACACTGGCGAATATGCGAACGCGAGAACTGCATGTGACAGCTCAAGTTGGGGTTCGATTGCAGTGCCTCTTTTATCTTATCGAGATACGACACCAAGTCGTTCAGGAGGGGCTCCTGGCTCACCATCCATAGCGGGGAGCGGGTACGCGAAGCTTCCGTCACATCGAATGCAAGGGAAGTTTCAACAGCATCAGTCATACTGAGACTGGTAGCACTATCCAGCAGGGATGAGAAGGATAATTACGTGGGAGGCTTGAGGCGCCAGGGTTTGTCGAATAGACAGAACAAAAATACAGAGAACAAAATGCACGGTCGGAGGGAATCGAACCCCCAACCTGCGGATTTGGAATCCGCTGCTCTACCAGTTGAGCTACGACCGTAAGTCCTGCGGATGCTACCACACCGGACGGAAATTGAAAGAAGCCCCCTATCCCTCGCGCGGACGTGGCTCTCTGACGTGAATCGTGGCTTACCCGTCAAACGAAGCCTGGCTCACCCGTCACGCGAATCTTGGCTCCCCGTCACGCAAATCTTGGCTCCCCGTCACGCAAATCTTGGCTTTAGCCAAGTTTGCGTAGGTAAACACGCCCGCCAAGTTTGCGTAGGTAAACACGATCGACAAGTTCGCGTAGGCACAATTAGCCGAGTTCGCGTAGGCACAAATCGCGGAGGTAAAAATCGC
>JAFMIS010000025.1 GCA_017853915.1 bacterium | reverse complement strand
CTGCTACAGCGCGCGCTGACGATGGCGCTACGTGGCGCTGATGCAACGCCGCAGTGGTTCCATTCTGATCAGGGTAGTAAGTACACATCATACGCGCTCACTCATCTCTTGGAGCACAACAACATTCAAGTCTCTCATTCGCCGAAATCATCTCCGTGGCGTAACGGTTCGCAGGAATCGTTTGTTGGACGCTTCAAGGTGGAGTTTAGAGACCCAGAACGCTTCTCTACGCTCTCTGAGCTGATGGAAGCGATTTACTCTTACATCAGCTATTACAATACAGAACGGATCCACACCGCGCACCGAGCGCCTCCAGTCACCGCCCGACAGCGGCACCTAGCTACCCAATCTTGTTGATGTATTGAGCCGAGGATGTGTACGGCTTCGTTCCCACTATGCCACCATCGGCAAATTGGCTGATACCCCGAGTGTGTGGAAGATGACATAGGAAATGAACAGCTGCACCCTCTGCTCCAAGACGATGGAGCGCGGATTTGAGGCCAACGTCAAGTAAACCCGACCCATCGGCACTGGCTGCCGGATAAGTCGAGTGACTATGTTCGAGCTACACGATTACGCCGCGAGCGCGTCGAGAAGTGTCTTTAAGGTAGCTTCGGGGTGAGCAGCGGCTTCAGATTCACCTAAGGAGGAGAGTAACGTTTGTAGAGCCCCTGTATCTTCGACTCTTTGTTCATTCCAGAAGATGTGAATGTTCTCTGGCGCAAGGGCTTTGATGTTCAGCCCCATGGCCACGGGTCCTGGCCTCTTAAGGTGAGAGTTGGTTCTCGAGAACAGACGTTGTCCGATGGAACGTCCGTTCATATCACACCCAAACATTTCGACAATCCAAACCGGCTGCTTTGCAAGGGCGTAGTCAAGAGAGGCGACCAGACTACCGCGAAAGCCCAGTATGATCGGAAGGGTTTCCGTCAAGCCAGACTTAGACATTAGGACTGACTTTACGCAGAGGATGCACATGGCCCGTACGGCTGAGCTAAAGTGAAAAGACCCGGCATTAGTGTAGGCACCTGAGGTTTTTCCACGAACGGAGAGAAGAGGGGGGGTCGGAGAGCCTGGAAAGAAGCGAGTCTGGAACAGCTCAACTTTCGAGGTGCCTGCAAAATACAACTGAAGAGTTCTGTGTGTCATAAGAGGGAGTCCTCCCGGTTAATAGGTTTAAGGGGGACTTTACTCGACCTTGGCCGAGTCATTTCCTGCAGCTTATTCGGACTCTCTTTCCGAGGTGATTTCGGAAACATCCTATCCACTGAGAGGTAGTAGTGAGTGAGGCGGCGGGTCGGCTAGCCCCACGCAGCCCTATAGCCGAAGAAACCGAGCCGGCATAAGTAGCTGACTTTTCGAGAGTTAAATTAACTTCACTTTGCCCGTGGTGCATGTTTATATACAGCACGGTCTCCACCATTCACAGCCTGCTACCCACGGACTAGGAAGGACCATCTCTAAAATGTTTGAAGAGTCCCGCGCAACAGTGTCTAAGCAATTGTCACTCGAAAAGTGGCAAAAGACGTTCAAAGAATTGGGGGCAGAGTGGGAATATCGCGGAGGCGATGTTTGTGCCCTGTACACCTTATCGGGCAAGGTCTCTGATTATTATTTCAATAGCGATGTTATCTCTAGGAACCCTGAGGTTCTTGGGTCTCTCTGCCGCGAGGTTTACCTGCCAGAAATTGAACGGCGGAAACTTAGTGTCGATTTAGTAGCAAGCTATCCACCCTACGGAGTAGCCTTTGCTAACGCATTAGCTCAGCAGCTTGGTGTTGAGAGCTGTTTGCTTCGCTCGCTCACGTCGCCAACCCTTGAACGGGAGGTGAGACGCCACTCGCGTGTGCTTGTCGTGGCGGATGACATTTTTAGCGGGTCTAGTGTGGTTAAGACAATTCAGGCTGCTCAAGCGAACGAGTGTGCGGTAGCGCCGGTAGTTTTCGCTTTCGGCAACTTTTCTGGACACGGCACAATCGAAGGGTTGAATATATTCTCAGTCATTAATCGTAGAGTCGAGTTGCTGGATAAATCTGAAAGTCCGCTTGTTGCTAGGGGCATTAGACCCGTCAACGCCCGAGAGAACTGGCAAGAGCTCTTTGTCTCAACCAAAACCCGATGAAGTCAGAATCTATCGAGTAGGCAACCGTTCCTAGATAAGATGTGAACCTTGATGCAACAAGCTCTCTCTGAACAATCTCCAGCTAGCAGATCGTGTCAGAGTCCGTACCTCATTCTCAAGTTCCTCTCTCATGAAGGACAAGTATTTCTGGAGGCAACTGAATTTGCCCTCCTAGGGACCGAGGTCCGACGGAGCGCTCGTGGCACCAATTCAGTCCTGCCCAACCTGGGCACCTTTCGCTGGAATCATGCTGTTCGAGCTCTTTGCATTCTAGCTTTGCGATACTTCATTCATCGCGAATCGGATAGACCGGAAGATCGGTCACTAGCAGGAGGAGCTGGGAGCCTAGCCGCCTCGCTTGATTACTCCATAGCGAAAAATACCGGATGGCTAGCCGACGTATTTGGAAGTGATTCGAATGGAACGCTAGTAGTCCGAAAATTGATTACTCGCCAGAATCCAGAGAGAAAGCGACCGGGACCCGTGGTGGTAGCGTTTACGAAGAAGGTTTTAGACATGCGCTTCTATCTTAATGGAGAAGAGCTAGCTACACCGAATGCCTTGATCGATCTTCTAACCTTGTTAGAGCCTTCCCAGGGACTTACTCAATCGACGATCCAAAGTGAAACGACCTGCGACCGATTGAACCAGCAGGTTCTGGCTGGTCGCTCTCAAACCGGACAGGAGGCCGTTGCGCCAGGGAGTGTCTGCCCTTACAAAGGGCTGTTACCTTTTAAAGGCAGTGACTCGTCGCTCTACTTTGGTAGAGAGAATGAGACCGAGCACTTGATGGAGACGGTGCTTCGCGTTCCGTTTGTGGTGATCTTTGGACCGTCTGGGGTTGGCAAATCCTCGCTTATTTCAGCGGGACTGATCCCTTTACTATCTGCCCAAGATTCTCTTTCCTCGGGCTCTATCTCACAGTGGCGTTCTGCGACATTCCGTCCAATGGAAGACCCCACAGAGGCGATGGTAGTTCACTTGCTTGCTGCGCTTGGAGCCGAGAACGAGGATGCACCGCCTCGCAAAGAGGTCATTAGTCTTACCGCGGCGCTTAAGGCAGGGAATGCTACACCTTTGGTCGCAGCTCTAGGGCGCTTACGGAAAGGTGCCGGACCTTTACTGATATTTATCGACCAGTTTGAGGAGTTATTTACCGTATGTTCTGAGGAGTCTCGTGAGGGATTCTACCAGGCGATTCAAGCCGTGATTGATGCAGATCCCCTCTGTCGATTCGTCTGCGCTTTAAGGTCCGATTTTTTCCCGGAATTTCTCTCGTCGGGATTAGGACACTACTTGGAGCGCGGAACCTTTCCGCTGCTAGCGATGCGGCGAGATCAAATCAAGAGGGCTATAGAACTTCCCGCCCTAACCATGGGACGAAAGTTCGAACAGGGGCTTGTGGCCACTATTCTTAATGATGCCGCAGAGGAGCCAGGCGCTCTACCCTTAGTGCAATTTGTTCTAGAGCGTCTCTGGGACTCCTGCGCTGGCCAGCCCGGAGATATCACGCTCCAGTCTTACAAGTCTCTCGGACGATTGAGTGGAGCCCTAGCGGCCCATGCGGACAGCGTCCTTGCAAACCTCTCCCCTGAAGAGCGCTCGAAGGCTCGCAACCTGCTCGGTAGATTAGTGAGAGTGGCGGTTGATAAAAACGATGTCAGAGATTCTCGTGTTTCACTCAAGCTTACCTCAGAGATAAGTAAAGAGTTCGCTTCAATCATAGAGACGTTAACTGAGGCCCGCCTCTTAGTGGCGAGTCGGGAACCTTCCGCACAGGAGTCGTCGATTGATTTATCGCATGAGGCGATAATTCAGCACTGGGAGACTTTGCGGGCATGGATAGCTGAGGATCGCCAGTTTCTTTCTTGGCGTACAAGGATTTCTCCTCTCGTTGCCCAGATTGGGAGGCCCGATAGTGATATAGAGGAAGCCTTTCTTCTTCGCGGCCGAGCCCTAGAGGAAGCCAAGGTCTGGATGGAAAGTTCGGCAGGGCGCCTTACAGGTCTAGAGCTGCGATTCATTCAAACAAGTATCGACGCGTATAGCGATGAGATCGAGCGGAAATACCGAGAAGAAATGGAATCCGCAATAATGGCTTTGCGCTCAGTTACCTACGGCGACTTTGCAGCAACGCTAAAGGTCTTGAAAGCAGACTACCCTAAGGCTTTAGAGTGCCTAGAGTATGCTTCTGAAGGCGAGGGGAACAAAGATGCACTGCTGCGATTTTTCTTGGCGCGGCTGGCATATGGAGATGAGTCAGTATCAGTCCTCAAGTTTATACAGGATTATGTACTTCAGTTGCCCATCGACAGTTTTGTCTCTGTGGTTGACCTCCTAAGACCACATCAGATGTGTTTTGTAGGAGGTCTCTGGAAACAAGTGAAAGGCAGCAACTTACTCGATGCTCAGTTTCTAAGGGCGGCTGCTCTCCTCTCGCAGTTTGATCACCAGTCGTCTCGATGGAAGTCATTGTCTGACCGTGTTGTGCGTTACCTCTCTCGCGAGCCAGCAACAGTTGTAGTTCCAATCGGGGCATTATACCGACCGATTCGTGAGTATATACTTGAGCCCCTCTTACAGCTTTGCACAAGCAAAAGTGAGGGCGAGGCGAGACGGGGTTCTGCTGCCTTGCTTCTCGCTATATTGGGGCAGAATGATACTTCCCTTATGGCGCGTCTTGCCACTCTAGCGGATGCAGGGCAGTACTCAGTCTTCTTTGAGACGCTCAATGAGTCAGCCAAATCGATTGAAGAGGCAAAAAAATGGTGGCTGAAAAATTTAGAGTCGATGGCCACGATGACTACCAAGGAGTTAGCCGGGACAGTTTTTAATCTCTGCAAGGTGGGCTCTGCTCCAGTTGGAGTCCCCGCGTTGTTTTCTAACCCATCTGATCTGTCTCCGTTCTCCGAGTTTGTTGGCTTGTGTGTGACGCATGGTCTTGATTACGAGGTGATTTGGGCTGCGCTCGAAGAGAGCACAGACCCACAAACTCTGTATGCCTTAGTGCTGGCTCTAGGAAGCGCTGCGCGACCACCAGACTCTTGGCTAGAGCAGCGGCTCCCTCTACTAGCAGAGAGGTATCGGGAAAATCCTCATGCAGGCGTTCATAGCGCCCTTCGATGGTTATTCGAGGTCTGGGGACTATCCGAGATTCGAAGGAAGATAGATCATGAGCTTGCGACAAGCGACATTCAGTGGTCGCGTGGCTGGTTTACTCTCGACATCTGTGGGCACCCCTGCACCTTTGCGGTATTCGAAACATTCGAGGACGGTCGAAAGAGTCGATTCGGTATCGCAGTGGCGCCAGTCACTAGGGAGGAGTTTTCTAATTTCAGGACTGATACCGACATGGATAAGTACGGTCAGTATCATCCGACACCAGAAAGCCCCGTTGTTGGAGTATCTTGGTTTGACGCACTGGAATACAGCCGCTGGATTCAGGGCAACCTACCCAGCAGTATCGGTCTGGAAATCCGACTACCTACTGACGATGAGTGGGAACTCGCATGTCGACAGGGAACCACAACGGATTTTTCTTCGGCAAGAAACAGGAGCATTTCCAGCTTTTTGGCTGGTATTATGCAAACGCCGTAAGCAGCACTATGCCAGTGGCCACTCTGAGACCGAGTCCATGGGGATTGTTCGATATGCATGGCAACGTATGGGAGTGGCTAATGGACGAGTACTCTCAGGATGGCGTGAAGCTGACGGGTGCTTCCGAGGGAGGGCAAGCGGGACGCGGAGACAGTAGGCTTCTTCGCGGCGGTGCCTGGTGCGACAGTCCTACGTGGTGTCGTGCTACAGAAAGAAGTAATCCGCACTGGCCGAGTGACCGTAATTTAATGTTTGGCTTTCGTGTTTCATGTGTGGAAAGGCATGTGGCATCTTAACCGAAACTCTCACCCATATGCGATGTATGATGGCATCGTAGCCGAGCCCAGAGCATTTGTAGAGGTTGCTGGGCGAACTGCTGCGAAGCTTAAGGAGTTAAATTTAGACTTTCGAGATTTGTCTGAGCTTCTTGTGATAGGAGCAGGCAGTTCCCTTTACGCCGCTCAGTACGCCCAATATCTAAGCTGGGAGGTGCGCACAAAGCAGCCCCTTCGGGTTATGTCATCGAGCGATTTCGTGGAATTCGGTCCGACGCCATCAGATTCGACACTTGGTATTTGCATCTCTCATCGCGGCACTGAAAGGTATACGAGTCGGAGCGTTGAAAAGCTAGTACGACTACGTCGACCCTGTCTCTACGTAGTGGGACAAAACGCAAATCTCTCTCATTTATCAGGTGGTAGCTTTGAGATACTCGAGACAACGCCACAGGACCAATCGCCAGCACATACATGGAGCTACATGGGTTCGATGGCTGTTCTCTGCGCGCTGCTCCAGGAACTAAATCCGGAACATTCTCTCCTGTCCGGTAGCTTACTCACGGACGAGATACCGGCGGCTTTGGACCTGATGCTTGCTTCCGAAAATGTCATGAAGGCGCTAGCGCAAGAGTGCATGAAAGCCACAAAGATTTGGATCGTGGGAGCAGGGGCGGATGCAGTCATCGCCCGAGAGGTGGCGTTAAAAATAGTAGAGACGTCTTATATAATAGCCCAAGGGTATGAATTGGAGGAGGTGATTCAAGGACCTTTGCAAGGAGCTAATCAGGACGATGTGTTCATTCTATTAAACAGCGCTGGTCGACTGAGTGACCGAGTGAGCGCAATATTGGAGGCTCTTGATGTTCTTGACCTTCGGCTTCTCGTGCTGTCTTGTGGTCAAGATGGTCCGCAGGCGAAACCTTTCGCGGTCACAAGGAAGAGGCAGACCTCCTGGGTGGCGATTCCAAACCGATTGCCATATCCGTATGCCTCACTAGAAGTTCTGATACCGATGCAATTTTTTGCCTATTTCTTAGCCTTAGCTTGTGGGCGCCACCCTGATAGCTTCCGGTTAGACGACGACCGCTTTCGCCTGGCTAGGGAGAAGCTGCAGGGCTAACAGTCAAATTGGCGTAGAGGCTTGGCATAGTTCGACGAAGCTAGACGGTGGATAGAGGGTGTTCTGCCGATGAAAGGGAACTCTCACTAAGCGACAAGCTTACTGGAAAAAATTGACAAGGAGACCTCTGAGGGGGTTGTTGCAGCTTCATACTCTCGTAGGAGGGAGAGTAATTCTCGCGAGCTCTCTACATCCTCGACCCTCTGAGCATTCCAAAAGATGTGAATGTTCTCTGGGACAAGGGCTTTGGTATTAAGCCCTATTGCGACTGGTCCTGGTCTCTTGAGGTGAGAGTTGGCTCTTGAGAATAGACGCTGTCCCATAGGGCGTTCGCTCACATCGCAGCCAAACATATCAACAAGCCAAGCGGGCTGTTTTGTCAGGGCATAGTCTAGTGATGCAACTAGGCTGCCGCGAAAGCCCAGCACCAGGGGAAGAGTGTCCACCGAAGCGGACTTAGACATGAGGGCCAATTTAACGCACAGGATACACATGGCCCGTACGGCTGAGCTAAAGTGAAGAGACCCAGCATTAGTGTGGGTACCTGAGGTTTTTCCACGAACTGAGAGAAGAGGGGGGGCGGAGAGCCTGGAAAGAAACGAGTCTGAAGTAGTTCCACATCCGGGCTAGACAGGGCGAATCCCAGTACTACTGCTTGTCAGTGTTCTAAATGTTTGCCCGGGCAGCCGACCTGCTCCAGCCGCAGATTCGGTTATCGTGGGGGCCATCAGAGGACATGCGAGGGAAGCTGATCTGAGCGGAAGGCCATTCCTGGTAGTCCTCTCGAGCTCGAGCAGTAAGCATGTTAGTCGGTTGTTCACCAATTTCTCCAGCAAACAGGGCAGCCCCCTCTCCAACGAGCATAGTATGGGGAGTTCTTTCCATTACTTGGCGCGCAACGGTAATTGCATGTACATAATCACGCAATGCTCCGACTGCGCCACATCTTAGCGTCTTGCCACACATGATGGAAGCATCACACTCCATTTGTCCAAGCAGATTTGGAGCTCCACCCAACCCGACCGTCCTGATAGAGGCGTCTACCTCAATCTCTCTGATGCCCTGCTCAACACATCAAGCGCGGATCGACCCTCTAGAAGTACAGGTGCAGCAGTCACCATACCGAGGCCACCTGCTCCATTAGCAAGGATAATGGGACTATTCATCGGGAAGCTCCTTGAAATGTACTCGTCGATTTCTATCGAACAGTTCGCCCCGGGGCCACGTGTTGTGCCATTCCACAACTAATGACTGTTGCCGTAGATGCTCTCCTGGAAGACTGTGGGTAGAGATGTCCATGTAATCGTCCGATAATTCGACGACTCGATACTCAAGCGGATACTCCACCAATGAGGCTGTCTGGATGTAATGAATCCCACCTCTGAGAACGATGTCATTAATGTGCCAATGTCCAGAGAAAACTGCCTTCACATTCGAGTGCTTGTCGAGGATGTCAACCACATCTTTCCCTAAATGCGGAAAGAGAGAGCGATCTACTGGCGCTAGACGCCGCTCTGCTGGCCCCAACGATCGCGGCGAAATTCGCGGATATTCGGGCTTAGACGCAAGTGGGTGATGCACTACTACGAACGTAGTCGATCCCTTATCTCGATGTAGCTCCTCTTCGATATACCGAAGTTGTTGCGTGCTGAACCCCACGCCGAAGTAGGTCTTCGATTTTCGCCATTCCATAACCTCGGATTCCGTTTCGTCATGTACATGGGCGAAATTGGAATCGAGAAAGATGAAACGAACGCCTTTGATGTACTCGCTGTAGAAAAAATCCCTGCTAGCTCTCCCGAGCTTATTCGCGATGAAATCTCGCGCTCCCGAGACGGCGACATCGTGATTTCCCAAAACCGTAAAAAACGGCACATGCAAACGCCGAAATGTGTTAGCGGCGAACTCGAGGCTGCTCAAATCCCCGTGATGAGTGAGATCCCCACAGTGCAGCACAAAGTCCACCTTAGATTCATTCAACGTATCAACAATCGCGTTGGCAAGCTCTTCAGTGCGGGAAAATATTTGGCGATTCCACAAAGTACCGTCTGTGCCATCCGTGGGATGTACGAAGTGGGTGTCGGAGATTATCGCAAAACGCATAAGCATACTACCTGACATAGCTAGTCTTCATTGATCCTTAAGCTCACCCCTTGGCATGGCCCACCCTAGCGTCAGAATCCTGTGGCCAGCCCTTTCGAGCATTGAACTCACGAGAAAATAAGTTTTGAACGCCGGAAGATCCGAGAGTCAAACCCATAGTGCGCAGCAAAGCAAGAGGATAACTTGTCCCCCGACAGAGGGATCTGACAACGTACGCTCTGTATTGTCTCGACTCGAGCAGTCTGAGCCACGTGTCGAACATGCAGGAGATAAAGCTTTGCATGAAAATGTCATTGCGCAGCAATTCCTTGCTGCTGAAGAGAACCGTCTCTTTGTCGGATATCGCCTTCGGAATATTCCTATTTCTAGCAACCTGCACCCCAGGCGGGAGAAAATGAATGAACGGAAAAGCCATGAAGGCCGTTCCCCCTACGTCGTTCGCCAGAGCCTTGAAGAAAAAATCGGTGGGTGACCCCTCGGAACATTTGAAGTCCTTGGACTGAACCAACTGAGATTCCAGCATATGGCTGTAGAACCAATAGGTATTACTGTCCTTTCCGGGACCCAAGTGGAGGAGATTGTGCTTTGAGCGCATGCTTGGCCTGCATGCCACCGTTTCAACCATACGCTGAGTGCCACGAGCCATAAGCACCGCGGGCGCAAACTCTGAGGACGGCTTGTTTACTAAGCCTGCTCCTGCCGCAATACCAAGTACGCACATGTCAAAGGATCCCGATGCTGCCGCAAAGCGAACGACATCGCTCGAATACAAAAGCGAAAAGTCATAATGTAACGGTATGCCTTGCAACTGCATGGCATAATCGAGAGAAGCTGCTGGGCTACTACGCTCGCCTGAAAAAGGATGGTTTGAAAGCTTACGGCCGTACCTCAGGAAAACCTGTAAACGTTTCGGGAGAGAGGACGCGGGAGATCCCCTCTCTCCTCAATTCTCAAGCAGCATTCAGGGCCGTGTTGTCCTGAAGACGAAGATCCCGTCGGAAGATATGAAGGGCACGATTATATTTTGTCATGTGGGCTATAGCTCCTCGATATGTTCTAGAATGTCAGCAGCGCGATCCGAAATAGCTTTTTTGTCTTTGTCCGACATTTTGGCGAGAAGTTGGTAGCCCATGCCGATCCTAGGATTTTTCTCCAGCGTGGCGCGATTACGCATCAGAAAGTCCCAGTATAAAGTGTTGAATGGGCATCCTCGTTCGCCAAATTTCTCTTTGTTTTTGTAGAAGCACCCTGAGCAATAATTCGACATCTTGTTGATGTATTGAGCCGAGGATGTGTACGGCTTCGTTCCCACTATGCCACCATCGGCAAATTGGCTCATGCCACGAGTATTTGGAAGCTGTACCCATTCAATCGCGTCGATGTAGATCCCAAGATACCACGCATCTACTTCATCAGGATCAATGCCCGCCAGGGTACAAAAATTACCCGTCACCATGAGGCGTTGAATATGGTGGGCGTAGCTCTCTTCAAGTGACTGTTCCACAGCGTGACGAACGCAGTTCATCTTCGTATCACCGTCCCAGAAATAGTGCGGCAGAGGGCGCGAGGCGTTCAGAAAATTGAGCGTCTTATATGAGGGCATGTGGTTCCAGTACACCCCACGCATGAATTCACGCCATCCCGCTATCTGTCGAACGAATCCCTCAATCTGAGGCAGAGTGATAGCGCCTTTTGAGCGGTTGAAGGCTTTGACGGCCGCCTCAATGACCTCAAGGGGAGAGATCAACTTCACATTCATCGCAAATGAAAGGCGGGAATGATACAACGTCCGGTGCTCGGTGTGCATCGCGTCTTGATAGGCACCGAAATGAGGCAAGAGATGTTCGCAAAAGTAATCAAGCGTCTTGAGAGACTCATCCCGGGTTATCGGCCATATGAAGCGCTTAGGTTCCACCCTGCCAATCGATTGTATCTTCTTGGTGGTCAGAAGTTCCACAAGATCCGAGACGTCTCGCGGGAATTCGAGTGGAGGGGGAGGGACAACTTCTTTTGGGAGTTTATTTCTATTCTCTGAGTCAAAATTCCAGCGGTCTCCCTGAGGTTTATCACCCTCCATGAGAATGTCGTATTTTTTGCGCACCTCACGATAAAAGAGCTCCATCGTGTAACGCTTGTGTCCTTTAAAAACTGAAGCGAAAAAATCTGGGCTTGTTAAGAAGTGTTCAGTAGAGACCAAGCGAGTTGGAATGGGAGCGTTCTTCGAGAGCGCGGATAGTTCCTTAGCGACACGGTATTCATCCGGCTCTTGATACTCGAAAGCGGAGTAAGCGCCGGAGGCTAGAAGCTCCTGAAGATTCGCGGAGAATGATTGTCGGTTGCTGGGATCATCGAGTGATATGTAGCGAACCGTATGCCCCACAGCGCGCAGCTCGTCCCGGAAATGCCGCATGGCGAGGAAAAACGCCAGTATCTTTTGAATATGATGCTTCACGTATGAGGCTTCACTCGCGACCTCCATGAGAACGTACTCGGCGTTGCTCGATCGGGTTTGAAACCACGAGTGGTGAATGTTGAGTTGGTCTCCGAGAATGAGGCGAAGGATCGGTTTGGTCATGATGCTAGGTTCCTTGTGGCGCACGAGTGTTTCGACACCGTTCGCTGCAGTAGAGAACCTGTGGCCAACTTGAACGCCACTTTTTTCTCCAGGAAAATGGTTTACCGCACCGTTTGCACACTTTTATGGGAAGATGTTTCTTAAAACCCTTCATTGATACATCACTCGATTACGAGCCTTCGACCGAGCACTGAGAGGACAAGGCATCTCAACGCGCAACAGGAAATCCTTTTTCACCACCCTGCTAGTATACGGAGACAGTGATCGTTCAAGCCAGCTATTTTCGATCTCTGAGCGAGTGACACCGTATGCGGCCGCATATGCGCCACATCGAGTTCTTGGTGCTACCAGGGACAGGTGCTACCTGCGTGGGTATCGCGGCGGCCGACTGGGATTATAGCGGAAGTATCTCTGCGGAGCCTCATCATCCTCTCTCTTGGTGTCAAGCATCCCCCGAACTTTATGTAACGCATCCTTGATGGGATCCTTTACTTCTTTGATCAGATCGCCCGTCTGCGACTTGGTTTTTAACCACTTCCAGCTCACACCATGGGCCATGGTAATTAAGCGAAGGGGATCGGGATCGTACGGTTCAACATCGATGGTGATCGGAGTGCCGACCACAAACAGGGCGTTATCGCGCACTACAGACTCACGTGAGATCTGACGCAACTCGCCATCACCTAGGACGGGTTTGTACAGTCTGCGACGATTGTCCGATGGATCGCGGCCTACATACCGGTACAGGTGGTTTATCATGCCTGAGCATAGACACTCATTTAAGTGAAACATCGTCGCGTCGGACAGCATTGAGGGTGCCTGTTGAGCAGGGTCTAATGGTATTTCCAGTTTCCGTGCCAGGCGTTCAATCAGTTGAGCCCGCAATTCAACCGCCTCTCTGAAGTGATTAACGTGCACTCCCCAATTCCCAAAATTATCTGGATTTACTCGCAGCAATGTCTGAAGTAATTGCATCTGAGCCAGAGGATCCGATTGAGTCTCTCTGCTGAGGAACTTTTTCCAACGACCTGGAGATATAGTTGTGCCCATGTCCTCAAAATCATCATCCAGAGGCACACTGGGCCCGCGGGTGACGATCCCCTGGACTTCCAGTACTGATACGAGATCAATTGCTGGGATCAACAGCTCTTCAGGAGTGAGATTGAAGAGGCCCGAAATTCGCTGAGCATCGGCTAGTATCTTCATCGAGTTGGGCTCAATGGGGAGATCGACAGCTATCTCTGCTGTCGGTGTCACACATTCCGAGGGGCCTAACAAATTAAGCATCTGATTGGTTTTCAACGCTTCTCGAATGTGCTCAACGGGAGCAGGATGAAACAGCTCCGAATTAAGTCGCTCAAAATTGCGACCAGCGCGATGCGCCTTGAGAACCAGGCTTGTGAGTGGCTTGCTCTCCATCTCCGCCGGTGGTTCTTTGGGTAGTAAATGCAGGGGGGTCTCTCCCTTGTACACGTACTCGCCCGGACCTGTGCGCCCAGTGCGGCCTCGCTGTTGAGTCGCCTCGTGCTGTGAAATTTTTTCGATGACAAGGTGTCGCTCACCGTCAATTCCGATTCGCTCTCTGCGAATCCAACCTGAGCTCACAACTCGAGCTACATCCGGAAGTGTAACGCTTGTCTGAAGACAGTTCGTTGTGAGGATCGCGCCCCCCTGAGTGGCGAAGTGATCGAGCGTGGCTTGCTGTTCGTGATGAGATAGCTCCGCGTGAAATGCTAGTGGGCGAGGAGCATCTTTGCGGGCTTCCAAGTCCTCTGTCACGTTTGCAATATGCCCTTTGCCCCACAGAAAAGTAATGGATCTATCGCAAATAGACGGTGCCAAAGCTCCGCCAAGAGGAGCTTTCAGATCCTTAATCGGATGGTGCTTCACAGGTATATCGATCACCGCGACAGGTTTATTGGGCGAGCTAAGATACTTA
>JAFMIS010000327.1 GCA_017853915.1 bacterium | reverse complement strand
GGGGCAGTCTCCACTGCTCTCAAGACTAATTTAGGATCATTAATGTCTTTTGTTAAAAATTGCTCAAGGGCGGCCTGGGCGGTCCCCTGAGTACCCAAGCGAGCAGCCCTTATGGTAGCAGGGTCTGATGATGAGAGAGGTGATGAGCTTGTTGACACGATGCGGATCGAGCCTTTCGACTCTTCGACGTTGATACCGTCTGTAAAGGGGTACCCGTCGCAGCTCTGGGCTAGTACTGCGCGACAGGGCAAGAGGCTTACGACGATTAGTAGCAAAGTGCGGTACATAGATAGTTCCCATGCTCAATAAACCAGGATGACATCTAGTGTACTGAGCGCAACGACGAATATAAAGAGGTCGTCTTCCAGTGTGCCTCAACCTATTACCGGCCGAGGTTCCAACCACTTGTTTCCAGGCTGCAATCGACTTCGTGGTAACGGCATGCTCGTTTGCGGTCGCCGGCGCTTTCACACTCCGGAGCCCGCCTAGGCTCCTCTCTGGCTTCTTCTCATCTCAGGTATAGACCTTAAATCCGGTCTACCGCTTCCCTAAGGCCCGCACGATGGGCACAGTGGGCTGAGCAGAAGAAAGTGCCTTGACTCTCAACACCATGCCCAATTATCCGGCAGCTACAGCTTTTGCATCGAGGAGCTAGCGCTTCGATAGCACATTCGAAGCAATCAAAGGTCGTTCGACGCCCTTTGAGAACTATATCGAAACTCTTGTCGTATTCGTTGCCACACACTGCGCATCGCCCCATACTGCCTCCAGGAAAGGAAAAGATTATCGAGTCCTATTAAGCCGGGTATGAGCTGCATCGCCCTGACGACCTTTCCGGGAGGAGTTTGTTCTGCAACAAGGACCGGCTCAACACATTTTAAAGAGAGTCCACCAGCTCCTAGCCACTAACGAAGCGAGAACCCTCAAGGAAGAACCGAAGCTGGAGATCAGCTCCAACGCTAATCCCGATTCGGCCGGAGGCTGAAATCTCTCCTTCCGAAACCTGTGGGGCGTCCTCTAACCAAATGACGGGAGAGCTTACGAAGTGCTGCCCTGAAATTCCTCTCTCGATGCCGAAGGCCTGGCACAGCCTTCCCGGTCCGCGGGCAAGATCCCGCTCGAACTGTCCGCCGCGTCCACGGCGACCCTTCATGACATCGAGCCCCTCCACCGGCTCGACGGCCCGTATGAGAACCGCACTCCCAACACCGGCCCCTTCACTAACGACATTTACGCAGTGGTACATGCCGTAGATTAAGTAAACGTAGCAGTGACCAGCACTACGGAACATCACCTCGTTACGCGCAGTCACTCCTCTTGAGGCGTGACATGCAGGATCGTTGGAGCCAAGGTAGGCCTCCACCTCAACGATGCGCCCACTTGTGAGCTTCCTATCGGCAAAAGAGACCAAGCGTTTTCCGAGTAGAGACTTAGCTAGGGATACGGTATCTGGCGCAAAAAACCGACCTCCCAACCGCCTATTTCGCCTTTCAGCAATTTTTATTTTATTTCCCACTAAACTATCTTACCTTAAAGACTCAAGAAGAGCAGCCTGGCGCGCGAGCTATCGGGATATCTATCTTGCAATCGAAAAGCGGTACACATAGCCAACGACGCATGTATGTTGCATCTCACGTGCCCTGACTACCAATTAGTACGAGAACTTTTAGGGGTTATCGCGGCACCCGACCTCGGCCCGTTTTCTCTACCAGAGCCTCCGGCAAATCTTGAGCAGCTACGTTCCCTCTGCTCTAGGCTCGTTGCCGTGACGAAAGAGCTCACTCCTCGATTGCCATTACGAGGGACTACTTTTCAGAGGATGGTTTGGTCTAGTATCCAGTCGATCCCGTTCGGCGAGACCCGCAGCTACGCCTATTTAGCCGCATCGCTTAGAGAACCCCACGCCGTTCGCGCCGTTGCGAACGCCTGTGCGGCTAATACGGTGGCACTTATTGTCCCATGCCACCGGGTTGTAAAAAGTGACGGCTCTATTGGCGGATACCGCTGGGGCGCCATTTGGAAGTCCGCTCTTTTAGAGGCTGAGCGCCAAGAAGGGGTCTTGCCGGAATCAGCTCTTCGGAGTACGTAAACGGTCATGCGGCACCGAGAACCTGGGTTCCACTCAAAATCAGAGGACAAACGAGAAGAGCCTATTTCGATTACTGGCGGGTCATCCTCGCAACCAAGCACACGCTTCGTTTCGTCGGCACCTCTTGTCCTTTTCGCCGTGCTGGCGGTCTTAGTGTACGCGGTCTCAAGGCTCTCTACTCAATAGTCACTTTTTCACAAGCCTCCTGTTCACAAGTCCCCTGTTCACAATAGTCCCCTGGTCACAATAGGCTCCTGTTTGCCATAGGTCACTGTTCTCAAGAGTCCTATTCCCCAATTACCTTGATCAGCACACGCTTGGCTCTCCTACCATCGAACTCCCCGTAGAAAATCTGCTCCCAGGGCCCACAGTCCAGCCTGCCATCTGTTATAGCAACCACAACCTCTCGCCCCATGATCTGGCGCTTCATGTGGGCATCCGCGTTATCCTCGCCCGTGCGATTGTGTGCGTACCGCTGTGGACTAGCGTCGAACGGAGCTATCCCCTCCAGCCAGCTCTTGTAATCCGAGTGAAGCCCC
This sequence comes from bacterium, assembly GCA_017853915.1. Taxonomy (GTDB): domain Bacteria; phylum Bdellovibrionota_C; class UBA2361; order UBA2361; family OMII01; genus OMII01. The sequence continues at coordinate 470 of JAFMIS010000327.1, read as the reverse complement.
TGTTCATCATCGTTGATGAAAACGCTGGCAGTGATGTGCATCGCGTTTACAAGGCATAGCCCCTCTTTTATACCACTGTCCCGTACTGCCTCCTCGACCTGATCAGTGATATTGATTAAGGCCACCCTCTCTGCTGTTGTAAAAGAGAGATACTTAGTCTTGCTTTTCATAGTAAGCACCCCTACTGGCATTTTACCAAAAAGCTAGTTGTTCAGATCTCCCCTTGCAACCCCCTTGCTACTAATTGGCCGCTAGCCCCGAGGCGTGATTCAGGGTTTACTTGGGGTATATTGGGGAGTGAAGCTTGTTCATGCGCTGCCAGTCTGCTTTTTTTAAGCTTATTTCCATCATCGCCACACTGCTTCTGGTGCTAGAGCCCCTTCTTAAACTTCGCACCTATGAATGGCTTGCGCTCGGAGCGATCTTTTCCGTTTCGATACTTTTGTCCCTTCGGAACGGCGCTCTTTTGC
>JAFMIS010000024.1 GCA_017853915.1 bacterium | reverse complement strand
GGATAACGCTCAAAATAATCCTGAAAGAAGAGCGCCAAGTACGGGAGACCAAAAATCAGAGGGTACATCGACAGCCAGGGTACTTTCTCTCCTAGGTAGCTGTAGGCAAAAAATGTGGCGGTAAAAAAGTAGCCGGTGGCTGCTAATCCCCGTTCGCCGCGCAGTAGGTGTTGAATCGTAACGAGTGGAGCATGAAACAAAAGTACAAACAGTCCTACGATATCGATCTTATTTTTAAGTTTAAAAAATGCCCACAGGCTGCTCTGTTCTATTTTTGTTCCATCTGTCACCGCACATGACAGAATAATCGCCATGAGCACGACACCAGCGCAAAATTGAATCTGCGGTATGGCCCGACGGTAGAACAGCACAAGATGGGCAAGGAAAGCGACAAATATCGGCAGATCGTACCAGGCCCAGACGTAGACATGGAAGTTGAATGGGCCTTTGATTCGCTCCATCGAGTGGTGTTTCGCCCAATAGTCGATCGCCTTTCCTCCAAGTCCATCGATAATTCCTTGAGAATAGCGGAACCCGGCTCCATAGAACCACGAGTACACAAGGCCACATGCGACCACGGCGAGTAGTACGTGCGGAATATGTTTGAGGATAAAATCAGAGATGCGCTGTAGGAGAAAATCCCAAGATTTCCTGATAAATAGCTGAAAGACCATCTCGAATGCCAAGTATCCAAAGAATATTGCGAGGGTCACAAATACGTTTTCCTTGGTGCACCACTGAATGGTGAGCCCAAACAATACAAAGAAGGGGCGCCAGGACGCTCGGGCGATGGTGAATCCGAAGAGAGTAAATAGCATGCCCGAAATTACCCAGTAGTCCTCCCGTAAGAACCGGGACCAGTAAATCAAGGTTGGAGAGAGGGCAATCGCGCCGGTCAGAAGGAGCGTCGTGGCGGGTTTGAGGTACGCTCGATACAGGAGAGGGACGAGCATAAACAAGGAGCCCATGATGCAGACAGGGGTACGCGCGGCCCACAGCGAATCGCCGAACATGGCGTAGATAAATCGCATACAGTTGTAGAGCATGGGCCCGTGGAGCATCGGATCGTATTTGTAAAAGTTGGAATTCGGGAAGTCATAGAAGTATCGACCGTACATCCCATGCAACGACTCATCGTGATGATATGGACGCATATCAAGGAGCGTCCAGCGGAGGATTAATCCCAGAACAATAACCCCACAGTAGAGCGCCCACTCTTTTGCGGAGAAGTAGCGAGACCAGTCGTTTGTCTCCGATTGGACACACCCCGGAGTAGAGCAGCTCGGTGATGTCTGCGATACTTCGGCCGAAGCCTTGCTGATGTTGTGTGAGTTCTTTCCCATATTCTTACGCTCCAGCGATACGATTGCCGACGAGCAGATTTGAAGACTCGTCGCAACCGCACGAATGTGCATTGTTAAAACTATCGAGCATCTCTTTCGCCACCCGACGGCCGTATCGAACGGCGTAGTTCGTGCCGCGATCTTCGGGGTAAATCTGGGCCATGGTACAGAGCCAGAGGTCGTCTACAGGAGTGCGGAGAGGAGGGATATTTGAAGAGTATTCCTTGGTAATCACCGGCTGACTGTAGCGAGCCTTCCATACGTGGTGTGAGAGGATCCAGGATCGGTCAAATTCCGGAAAGATGCGCTGTATGAAGGGAACGCAGTAATCGAGCATCTCGTCGGGAGTAAATGAGAAAAGGGGCTCTGTCGTTGGAAGGTACTTAGAAAGGTACACAACATGGTCTCCACCGTAGTTCTCTTTTGGGTCTAGGTTGGTGTGCTCAATAATACCCACGAAAGGGAATGTGGGGTCAGCAACGTTTAGCCAGTACGTGCTTGAGAGAGAGCGATTGAGTCGCAACACGAGGCAGCTATTTCCAAGGAATCTAATCTGCTCGCATGAGCGCCGGAAATTACTCGGGAGCTCCGGGGTCATGGTGAGAAATTGAGGTAAAGGAATCGTGGCCAACACTGCATCGGCACGGTGAGTGCCGTGTTCAGTCTCAACCCCAACAGCCTTGCCGTTTTCCACGAGCACCGAGCGTACTGGGGTATTGAGCTTGATGGCAACGCCGCGATCACTGAGAGACTTTCGGATTCCGTCGGTTAACGCGCCAAAACCTCCACCGAAGTACACCAAGCTCTCCCCTCCCTTTTTGTTTCGGCTTGAACCTCGGAGCTTGAGCTTGTTCCACATCCAGACGGCAGACACGTTTTTGGCCTCAACACCAAACTTGCCTTGCATCAGAGGCTTCCAGATCTTGTCATATCCATTTCGTCCGCCATGCCGGATTAGCCACTCCTCAGCCGATACGTGCTCAAGAGGCTTCCAGTCGTTTATGCGGCGTGCTACGAGCGCCATAAGGCCTGTACGGATACGATCCAGGAATGGCAAAGCGGAGAACGTAAGGAGATCAAGGGGACTTGCCAGTCTGAAAATAGAGTTGGCGTAGTACAGACCGGTGTTCGATGAGACATACCGTTTGAGGTGTCCAAGACCAAGCTCATCGATTAAATCGAGCACGTCGACATCGGAAGTGAACCAGTGATGATAAAATTTCTCAATCCGAATACCCTTGTTGATCTCAAAAGTACCGGCTAATCCTCCGATGTCGGAGTCACTCTCATAGATCGTTACCTTGCATCCGGCTCGGCTTAGATCGAACGCCGCGGCGAGCCCTGTGTACCCAGCGCCAATAATGATGACTTCCTTATTTGAGTTCGTACATGATGTCATAAAACCCTTCCCAACCTGTGATTATGTTCTCGGGCTTACTGCCCGCATGCTTTACACGATGAATGTTGCGCGGATTCCAGCGGCTCGCCCTGAATAGTGTCGATTAAATACAACGGGCGCTGTTGCCCTTGTTCGAAGATTCGACCCACGTACTCGCCCAGAATTCCTAATACGGTGAGCTGTACGCCGCCCAGTAAAAGAATCGATGCCATCAGGGAGGTGTAGCCCGAAAAGCTAATCCCCAAGATCTTGAGGGCGATAACGACAAAGATGTACAGAAAAGCCAACGCGGATGTGGCGATGCCCAGGTATGAAGCAAGCCTGAGCGGCGCGTAGGTGAAAGACGTAATAGCGTCGATGGCGAGGAAGAGAGATTTGCGAAATGGGTATTTGGTAGTTCCAGCAAAGCGCTCTGGCCTATCGTAGAGAAGCGCCTTTTGATGGTAGCCAATCCAAGAAACCATGCCGCGCACAAAGCGATGCCTTTCTCGTAAAGATTGAAGCGCATTCACAGCGCGACGATCCATGAGGCGGAAGTCGCCGGTGTCACGAGGAACTTTCAAGCCAGCGATCTTCTCGAAGGTCCTATAGAAAGCAAAAGCGAAAAATTTCTTGGCAAATGACTCGCCATGTCGGACCTTTCTTTGGCCATAGACAACATCATATCCATCGCGCCAATCCTTAATCATGTCTGGGATCAGCTCGGGAGGATCTTGAAGGTCAGCGTCGAGAATAACCACAACTTCCCCACGAGTCTGATCAAGCCCGCAGGTAATAGCGGTTTGATGGCCGAAGTTTCGCGCAAGGCGAACGGCTTTTATAAACTTATCTTCACGTGAGTATTGAGCCAGAAGCGACCACGTATTGTCCTTGCTTCCATCGTCTACAAGAACAACCTCCACGGGACACGAGTATTGAGAAACCAGTTCCTGAAGGCGTCGACGAAGCTCCGGTAAAACATCCTCCTCATTGTAGCAGGGGATCACGAGCGAGATGCTGTGAGGCTCTCGATGGCGGGGGGTTCTAGCGGAAGCGGGAGAGGAATTAGCAGTCACAAGTCTCCTAGGAATTTTCCCAACAATCGTACAGTTATCACCGTATGTAGGGACCTACAACTAACTGATGCGCCACGGATGAGAGGGGATGCTTGCTAAACCTTGTTCGATATTTCCAAGGTGCGCATCGGTCTCTCAGAGAAATAAAATCGTCACTAATTCTAGGCTGATCGCCCAAACATCCTGGCACTCATAGAGTCCCTAAGTGCCTGGAATGTTACGCGGGCTACGCCCGGGGTTCGCATGTTTAAATACCACAAAGTGGCTCGCAGACTGGATCTTTCAGGATAAATGATTGAACATGTTGAGCGATTTAAGCGAGGAAAGATCCATGGAAAAAGCTATAACAGCGTGTGGTAAATGCGGTGGGTTGCTAAACGGCGCGATGAAATTTTGCCCCTCGTGCGGCAAGCGCATCTCGGCGGGAAGATCTCCTCGCTGGTATGCCGCCGTCGCGAGCGCGGCCCTGGGTCTTTTCGCGGTCAGCTTTGGACTGCAAACGGTCATTCAAGGTGACAGAGTGCCCCCGAAGATCGCGCAACCTAGCGAGGATCAGAGCAGCTCGATGGAGCAGGATGTGAGTGATCCACAGATCGTGGCGATGCGAGGTGAGCTCGAAAAAAGCCCCGAGGACTTAACCAAGCTTCGTATATTTGCCGGCATCTTGGGTGATAAGCTGCGAAGTAATCCGAGCGCAGCACCCTCTCTTGTATTTGAGGCGATCGATATCTTTGGAAGGATCCTCCGACTGGAGCCAAATGACCCAACAGCCCTCGTAATGATGGCGGATGTTTCATTTGATCAGCGCGCTTTCACGAAAGCACTCGATTTTTACGAGCGATATCTAAAAATAGAGGGAGATGACCTTGGGGCGCGAGCCCGATACGCGAGTACGCTTACCTTTCTCGGGCGCTACGACCAGTCGATATCGGAACTAAATAGCGTACTCAAAGCAGATCCGAAAAACTTTCCAGCGATGGCGTATTTAGCGATTACGTACGCGCAACGCGGCGATGTTCCTAAAGCAAAACAGGTTGGTTCTACGGCGCTCTCGTTGGCGCCCTCGGATGAAGCTCGCGCGAGATTTTCCGCGTTTGTGTCCTCTCTGGATACGGCTCAAGCTGACAGTGTTGCAAGCGACTCTCCTCAGCGTGGCGGTCCTGGCGCATCGTCTCAAGAGCCGGAGAGCTCAGCTGGTGGGGTCGGTGGGTTTATTCAGGCAATCAAGCAAAACCCGGTCGCAGGGCCTAAGTTCGTTCGATACGAGCAGACCGACGGGAAAACGCTTCAGCTTGTTTTTAGAGCTTTTCCGATGAATCAGATGCCGCCCTTTGCTAAGGAGAAATTTTTTGGCTCGCTGCGCACGGCGGCAAAAAACAATAATCTGACGGGCGTTGAGAGGTTGGTGTTTGTTGATGAGCTGACTGACTCTGAGATGGAGACGGTGGTTTTGGCTGCTCAATAACACTGATATGAAGACGTGTGTTCGACTAGTTCTCGCGATCGTTATAGTGGGTATGGTTTCGATCAAGGGGGGTATTGCAGAGTCGCTGTATGACTTTGAGCCTGTTTCAATCGACGGCACGGTGATGCCTCTATCCTCGTTCCGAGGGAGAGTGTCGCTTGTGGTAAACGTGGCGTCTCGGTGCGGTTACACTAGTCAGTATGGTGGCCTTCAGGATCTATATCAGCGCTACAGGGAGCGTGGGCTAGTTGTACTAGGTTTTCCCTCCAATGATTTCGGTCAGCAGGAGCCTGGTTCTGATCAGGAGATAAAACATTTCTGCTCTAACACCTACGGAGTCTCCTTTCCAATGTTCTCGAAGATCCATGTGACGGGGATGTCGAGGGCGCCACTGTATGATTTTCTTACGCGGGCGACTGGAGGAGCTGAGGTTGGATGGAACTTTGAAAAATTTCTTGTAGGGCGAGATGGAGTCAGCGTTCGGCGCTTTAGGTCAAGCGTTTCGCCGGAGGATCCTAGCTTCGTGTCCGCTATTGAAGCAGCTCTTGCTGAGGGCGCCAGATAACTGGCTGAGCCCTTATTAAGAACCCAAACCCATTAAAACATCGTTAGTAAGCATAATTATCTGGTTATTTAGCATAAAAAAGTGCTAATTAAGGCTAGTTTTGCTGTTTTATAAACCAGAGGCCTTATGACTGCTATATTACGAAACTTCCTAGAAATTCCATACGACGAACTTGAAGAGCTGAATCTTGAGGCGAAAGAGAAAGTTGCCCGTCGAACCTCCGATGCTGAGCTGCGTGAGCACTACCTGCGCTATTTGACTGAAGAGAAGCGCATCAAGGCCGTCACTGTCTGCTTCACCGACATTGAGGGGCGTTTCCACATGCTCGATTACGACAAGAAGTTTCTTGTGAAGTCCTACGATAACTTAACCTTCGATGGCTCATCGATCCGTGGGTTCTCAGTTGTGAAAGAGTCTGACTTACGCCTCGATGTTGATTGGGGATCGTTTCGTTGGCTTCCGAGTGATGTCTTTGGTCCGGGCAAGGTGATGGTGTTTGCCCTCATCAAGGATCGCGACGGTCGCGGCTACATGTCGGATATGCGCGGTCGCTTGAAAGCCTTTTGTGATGATCTGTATGCGTCGAAGGGCATCACCGCCAATATCGCTGTTGAGTGCGAGGGGTTTCTTTTTGAGGGACGAGACGCTGAGCAGAATTTCAACGAGCTTGGTGGTTTTAAGTTGGTTTCCAGCAGTGGTTACTACAACTCTCTTCCTCGAGATCCTCTCAAGATGTTTATTGATTCGTTGGCTGAAGCTCAGCGCGCCATGGCATTCGAAAATGAGAAAGATCACCCGGAAGTGGCGCCATCTCAGTTTGAGCTTAACTACACGTACTGTGACGCGCTTTTGGCTGCTGATCAGGTTCAGCTGTATAAACTGACCGCTCGTCAGATAGCTGCTAACAGCAATCTCACAGCGTCGTTCTTGCCGAAACCGATCGCTGGGATAAATGGAAGCGGTATGCACACTAATCTCTCGTTGTCGCAGAACGGGAAGAACGTTTTCTATGATCCGAAGGGTGAGGATGGGCTCTCGGATTCCGCGTGGGATTTTATCGATCGGTTGCTTAACAACGCGAACGATATCTGCCTGATTATGAATTCCAGCGTTAATGCATATCGTCGATTAGATCCGAACTTCGAGGCTCCGAATCAGATTCGTTCGTCCCCCGTTGATCGCACCTCAATGATTCGCATTCCGCTCGGAAACGCCAAGTCCGCTCGTCTTGAGGTTCGAACCGTAGCGCCCGACGCGAATCCCTACCTGACGTTTCTCACCATCCTGCAAACAGGATTGTATGGGCCCAAGAACGATCAGGCTGTCACCGAGAATCGACGGTCCCGTACGCGCTTTCTGCCGGGAAGTATCTATGACGCGGTACGCCTGTGTAAGGCGAGTGAGTGGGTCACTGAGATGCTGGGTGAGGTGCCAAAGGAGAAGTTCATTGAGCGTAAAGTCGCTTCAGCTGAACGTTGCCCCAAGGAGTTGGGGACTTTGGTAAAGACGGGAGAGGTTCTCTTCCATCATGAAGTTGCCAACCAACATATTTGGAAGAATTTCTAAGGTAGTGCGCGACCACCGATGGTTTGTTTCCGGCAATCAGTGGTGGTCGCCGTAGGAATCGTTGCCAAAAGGCGTGAGAGGAGCCAGGCCGGAGCAATCCAGTGCCTGGCCCTCTCTTTTTTGGTGCTAGCCATATATTTGATGAAATAGCATCTGTCATGTTGCCCCTATCTAGAACGTGACTTTCCCGCGGCTAGGTAACTTTCTCAAATGTGAACGAGGGGCTAGAGTAGGGAGGTCAACGAGCGACAGGCTGCGATGCACATCACTATAGCCACATGCTGTTGGCGGGAACCGAATGAATCAAAGAAGCAAAAACACCTCGTTTCGTACGATCGCCTGGGTAAATACGACCTACTTCGCGGAGGGGCTGCCGTACATGGTTGTGCGGATCTTATCGAGCCTCTACTTCACACAACTCGGCGTCAGAGAATTATACCTCGGATACCTTAATTATCTGGGGTTGCCGTGGAACATAAAGTTTCTCTGGGCTCCCCTCATTGATGGTTGTAGCAGCCGAAGGATGTGGCAGGTTGCCATGCAACTGACTCTTGGGGCGCTGACGCTGACCATCGCATATCTCTCCTTTCTGGCTGGGCAATCAAGCGATGCAGGCCACTATATGAGCTCCATCGCGTGGATCTTTGTTGTTATGGCGTTCCTAGCCGCGACGAACGATATCGCTATTGATGGTTACTATCTTGAGGCGCTTCCCACGCGTGGCGAGCAGTCTCTTTTCTCTGGTTATCGGGTGTTGGCGTATCGGCTCTCGATGGTATTCGCGCGAAGTGGTCTGGTGGGGTTAGTGGCGTGGAGCGCGGCCCGGCTCGCTCCGTCAAACACCTACTATGCCTGGGTCCCTGCGTTTGTAGCCGCGGGCGGTGTCTTGTGTTTGCTGGCGTTCTTTCACTACGTGATGTTGCCTCATGTTTCAGATGAGAGGACAGGAGCTCGAGGTGTGAGTCTTGCAAACTTCGCGAGAGGATTTAAGACCTACCTCCAGCAACCCAAAATCTTTCTAGTTCTGGCATTTGTAATTCTCTATAAATTAGGAGATGAGATCCTCTTCTCCATGGTGACGCCATTTCTTACGCGTGAGCTCAGGATTAGCACGGAGCAGTATGCCTGGATCGGTGGTATCGTAGGAGCTGCCGGCACTATTCTGGGCGCCATGATTGGTGGCTGGTGGATTCAGAGAGTTGGCTTGCGTCGAGCTTTGTGGCCATTAAGTATAATGATGAACCTAAATCTCTGGTTGTACGTTTGGCTCTCGATCGCCAAGCCTGATCCCTCAAGCCAGCTCGGATTTGGCCTCATAGCGATCATTCATGGAGTCGAGCAGATAGCGGCTGGATTAGGGAGCGCTGCCCTGTTGGTGTTTCTCTTAACGACGTGCTCTAAGGAGTTTCGTGCTACTCACTACGCGATAGGAAGCGCTATTATGTCGATCCCTGGCACTCTGATCGGAGGCCAGGGCGGATGGATCGTTGAGCAGATGGGGTATACCAATCTGTATATTTTTGCCTTTATGGCATCGGTTCCGGGAATGTGCCTCATTCCATTTGTTCCTATCCGGGAAGAGCAAGAAACAATATGAAGAGAGGGCGAATGATAAAGAATCAACCAGTTCTAGGAATCGCCGCTTGCATGATATTCGTGTTTGGCGCGGCAAATGCCGTGCTCGCGCAGCTGCCGGATACCGAGTCGATAGCATCCCTTCACTCCCTTAGTAGTCAGATCGCGGCATACGATCCGAGTCGCAAAGCGCTTCGTTTGTTTTCGCCTAGTGGTGGAGGCCTGAGCGAGAAAAAGAGTCTCGCGATTGATGGAAACGTTATGGGAGTAGCCGAGATCCCCGAGGGTTATCTTATCGCGACCGGTATGAGTAGAGAGGATCGCGCTGCCCCGATTCGAATCACCCGTGTGTCAAGAGATGGGTCGCGTTCGTCGATAGTGTTTGAGTTCTCTGGTGAGCGCAATCAGATCAACCGAATAATGTCTCGGGGCAACAAGATCTGGCTTGATTTCTTTGACTCCAAGTACTTTACGAAAGTAGGGTATCTTTCGCCGAATGCGCAAGCTCCCTGGCCCTTCACCGAGGCCGCCTCCGTGAGAATGGGAGATTCGCTTGAAGTGGTTGATGATTCGGTGTTTGTGGGTAGATCGTATGGAGAGGTCCAGGGACAAGACGGAGATCTCCTGCTCTTCTCGAACGGGCAGAGAACGACTCTGCCCTCATATAGAGGAGTGCGGGCTCTCGTCGCGACCGAGGAGCCATCAGGACCCGAGATAGTAGTAGCCGATGGCTGGCATCAGAATTATGGGCAGTTCGCGCAGGGTCGTATAAGTCGTCTTCGGCGATTTCCTGACTCAGGCCGATATGGTCTCGAGATCGTCGCGATAGATGCGGACAATTATGGTTTCTCGAAATTGCTTGCCCTCCCAGATCAAAAGACTTCCAAGGTGGTGGCGCTTGGAAACGCGTATGTGAGCGTTTTCGATCTAAAGGCAAACGGAGAAAAGCAAGTTGTTCATAAACTCCAACACTTGGATCGAGTTTCCGATCTCGCGGTCGCGACGAGCCCTGGAGGTTCGCCGTGTGTTGTTGTGCTTGACGGGGGTCTGCACGTCTATAGTGATGTGCAAAAGCCCGTGCCAGTGAAACCGGCAAGGCTGTCGCCGTAAATCATAATCGGTTGTTGTTGTGAGTCGCCTGCGCCAACCGATGGCGTTTTGCAAGGGACAGGATTTCGCTACGGACTTTTGGAAAACGCTCTATCCGCTACAATCATCGCCCTGCATGGCTATCTCAGACGCTTGCCAGAGCGCTACTTGAGGGCTGCTGAGGTCTCGATAAAAACATCAACTAATTGACCGACATAAATCGGAAGAGCTCCTTTGTCGAATGAGAAAACAACTTGAAGAACTCGGGTGTCTACTCGCTCAAAGCTCTCCCCGGTCAAGGATCGTTTGGGTATCACGTACGGCTCGAACTTCACAAATGTAAGGGGAAATGATACGGCGCTGTTGCCTCGCAGTATTGCTGTCGCGCGAGTGCCGGGTTGCACCCGCCAGGCGTCATTTTCATCGATATCAACCCGCACCGCGAGCGGAGTTACGTTGCCAACGACCATAAGGGGCGAGGTCAGCACCTGTGCTGGAGCGAATTCCCCCACGCGGGCGCGTGATTGCAGCACATCTCCGTCGATCGGCGCGCGAACAGTCATTCGATCGAGAGTGGTCTTTGCCGCCCCGAGAAGAGCTTGCGCTTCGGTTACTCCCGCCGAGGCCACCGCAAGGTTGCTCTCACGTTTGAGGAGTTCCCCTTTTGTAATAGCGCGGGTGTCGGAGACGTTCTTGTAGATACCGAGTTGAGTCTTTGCGTCCTCCAAGGCGGCTTGAGCCTTTTCAACTTGAGCCTGGCGCACCTGTATTTCAGCGATAACGTCTCTATCATCGAGGCTGAAAAGCGGCTGATCAGTAGCCACGTGGTCTCCAGCTTTTACATAGACGCTCTTGATCACACCCGGTAGTGGTGAAGCGATCGATATATTTTCCGATATTGATTCGATAATTCCCGAGCCGGCGACAAAAATTGGATACGGTGGCTGAGCTGGTTCAACAACTGGGGCGGCAACAGGAGGCGGTACGCTCCCGGCGATGACAGTGCGAATGACAAATACAATTCCTACTATCGCGGCAATGGGAAGGATGTAGAAACGATTCATATGCGAGTACCTTAGTCTTTTGAAGTCTCCAGTTCAAGCTCGTCTGGTGAGTGCGCGATTCGAACGACACGACCATCGTCCATAACCCCGATTCTATCGGCGTAGTGGAATATGCGCGAGTCGTGCGTCACAATAACAAGGGCGCGATCTCCCTTGAGTACTTCCCTTCGGAATAGGGCCATGATCTCACCCCCAGTGGTATGGTCGAGTGCGCTGGTAGGCTCATCGCAGACGATAAGGCGAGGATTGTGCACAAGCGCCCGGGCAATCGCTACCCTCTGTTGCTGACCTCCCGAAAGCTCTGCAGGCTTGGCTTCAAGCTTCGCACCGAGCCCCACATGGCGTAACACCTCGTTGGCCCGAATAAGTGCCTCGTTTCGATCATGACCGGCTAAGAGTAACGGAATCGAAACATTTTCCGCGGCCGTTAGGGATGGGATGAGATTATACGCCTGAAAAACGAAGCCGACGTTACGAAGTCGAAAAGCTGTCCGCTCCTCATCGCTCATCGACTTGAGGTCTTCCCCAAAGATCCGACACATTCCCCCATCCTGACTCAGAATACCGGCGATCACAGAGATAAGAGTAGTCTTGCCACATCCTGAGGGTCCAACAAGCATGAATAGCTCGCCTGGCTGAATTTCTAATGTGATACCCTGCAACGCTGGCGTCATAGTAGTGCCCGTCGCATAACTCTTGGTAACGTCTCGACACTGAATCGCCGCGCTCATGCTACCCTCGAAAGACGATTCCAGGCTCAAGACTAAATACTTTGCGCAGGCTAGCTACTGTTGTGATTAAGGTGATGAGGGATGTCGCGAGAACCGTTACCACTGGGACTTGCCACGGTAGGTAAAATGCAAGTTCGGAGTTCTTCGCGAGAATGCTCGTAAGAGCCGCTATCCCCATGCCCAAGCCAGAGCCTACTATCCCCACGAGCACGGTCTGAAGCAGGATCATATGGAAGAGAAGACGGTTGTTCGCCCCCATAGCTTTTAAAATTCCCAGGTAGCGCATGTTATCTACAATAAAGCTGAAGAATGTCTGGCCGACAATTGCGACTCCCACAAGGAACCCAAGTCCGACGGCCATGCCGAAGTTAATTGGAATGCCGGTGTTGCGCATAAAGTACCGGATCGTCAGCCCCTTAAATTGCGGCGCGGTATACGCCGCCAAACCTGTCTGTCGATTAATCTGCAGGGCTACGTCCCTTGACGAGTATCCCGAACGTACCTTGGCGAGAATAAATGATAGTAGCTTCCGCTCTCGGGGCGCAAAGCGCATAGCTCTGGAGTAGGTGGTATAAATAACTGGCTGGGATTGAAACGTCCTGGTCGCTCGGGCAATTCCGACAACTACGGCGCGGTTATCATTGAGCTCGAGAACGTCGCCAACTCGTAGTGGGACCCTCGGTGATGTTGGCGTTGCCCCAGGTTTAGCGAGTTTGCCATTAGCACCAGCTTCATCCACAATTACTCCGTCGGCGCGCCTGAGATCCGCGAGGCTTCCATCGATCATAGTCGGTGGGCCCGCCACGAGCGTGGCATCGTCGAGGCCAATCACGTTGCATGTCTGAAACGTACCGTTGGGGAGGCGGGCTCGGAGAGCGCCCTTGTACAGAGGCACGGCCCACTCTACGCCCTCCACTCCTCGCACCTGGAAAAGCTTGGTATCTTGGAGTGGTTTCACATCATCAACGAACTGAACTTTAGGATCCATGACCCAAAGATCGGGCTGTGGAGTATCGAAGATGAAACCTACAGTTCTCGACATGAGTCCCAAAAATATCGAGGATTGTTGAGTGATAATGAGTGAGGTGAGGGCAACACCGAATACCATGGCGTAAAATTTGCCACGGTTTCCGATCAGCATTTTGAGGGCTATGACGTACACCCCCATAGTCTAACGGGAACGGACAAAAGAGGACAGTTGCTCTGACACTAAATGTGAGTTAGGCGGACTTTTGGCAATGAGGCTGGGCCTGGGAAGTCGCTGTTAACCAGCGTAGCGGGAGTGCGGTCACTGGTGGAATGTGAAGTATGCCCGAGCCGGGCGAGCTTTTAATGACCAAACATTTTGCTAAATAGATTTTGAAGACCCCAGGGATCCTGTTGAGAGGGCTCCTGAGCCGATATGGGCGCAGTTGACTCGTTTGTGCCCTGTCCGTTGAAACTCAGCGTAGGGACGGGTGAAGCTCGAAGAGTGTCATCATCTGGTTTGAATTGCTCCTCGGTGCGCCCCCCCTTTATATTCAGGCCCGGCGGAGGAAGCGGAAGCAGAGTGTCATCGTCAGCACATGCTTCGGCGCACATCAGGGCTGGTATGACTGTCATTGATGAGACGAACAAAACCGCAAGTAAAAAGCCACGTGCTCTCACCATATATCACCTCTCTGATCTCCCTGGGTAGAACGGTAGATTTGAGATTATGTTGAGGAATCGGGGCGAATTGCATGTGAATATTCGCTCATCAAGGGGTTGCTTGGTAACCCTTGAGGAAGATGAAAGAATCGCTGCGTATTTCACCACAGGACGATTCGTCACCTAAGGAAATAATCGATGAAAAATGACGCGATTGAGAGTGTCTCGTATATTCACGGAGGTGGGGAGTTTCCGATGTCGCTCGACCGTGTGAACCA
>JAFMIS010000023.1 GCA_017853915.1 bacterium | reverse complement strand
TCGGGGGCGCCAAAACATCGCGCCATGCAGATCCTGGATGCCAATGAGCCGCACGCGCGTGGTCAATACGGGGGGTGTATTGGATTCCTGGGATTCAACGGCGATGTTGTCCTCGGTATCATGATTAGAACCTTCTTGAGTATCAATCAGACGCTCGTATTTCAGGCGGGGATGGGAGTGGTGCACGATTCCATCCCTGAATCTGAGCTCGAGGAAGCGCACACGAAGTTGCGCGCGCTTCGAGCCGCTATTGAGCGGGCGGCGTCGTTGGAATAAGGAGGGATATGCGCATTCTCGTAATCGATAATTACGATTCTTTCACCTACAACCTCGTGCAGATGTTCGAGAGGTTTGAGGGCGCCACGGTCGTGGTCAAGCGAAACGACCAGGTATCGCTGCAGGAGGTCAACGAGGCGTCCCGACTGGTGTTGTCTCCAGGGCCCGGAATTCCCTCCGAAGCTGGTCGGATGCCTGAGATCGTGAAAGAGTTTGCTCCCTCAAAAAAGATCCTGGGCGTCTGTTTGGGCCATCAGTGTATTGGTGAGATCTTTGGCGGTACTCTTCGTAACATCGACACCCCGGTGCACGGCAAAGCAACTCCGATCACGGTGACAGTTGAGGATGAGAGCTTGTTTTCTGGATTACCCAAAGAACTGTCAGTAGGGAGATATCACTCCTGGGTTGTTGATAGGGATGGTTTTCCACCTGATTTAGAGATTACCGCTGTTGACGCCAGCGGGCAGGTAATGGCTTTACGCCACAAGCGCTATGATGTTCGAGGTGTACAGTTTCATCCGGAATCGATCCTGACAGATTATGGCTACGAGATGTTAAAAAACTGGATGGCTTCATGAGAGAGAGTATCGAAAAAGCTATAGCGGGAGCCAGCTTCTCGATTGATGAGAGCGCGGCCCTCATGCATGCGATTCTCTCTGACGAGGTGCCGCTTGCCCAGGTCGCCGCGGTTTTGACGGCTTTAAGGATTCACGGTGTATCGCTTGATATGCTGGATGGATTCGCGGGGGCCCTTCTGGATATGGCGACCCGGACCGATCTTGGGGATGTGATCGACGTATGCGGGACTGGGGGTGATGGGAAGGGAAGTTTTAACATTTCAACCACCGTGGCGTTTGTCCTGGCAGGGTGTGGCTTTCGAGTAGCCAAGCATGGAAATAGCGCCGTTTCTTCAAGCTGTGGTTCTTCGAATGTTCTTGAGGCTTTGGGCATCGAGTTAACCGCCGATGTGGATCGGCTACAACGCGCCCTGGATAAAACGGGGATATGCTTCATCCATGCTCCGCTCTTTCATCCCGCGATGAAACGGGTGGCTGGACTTCGGCGTGAGCTTGGATTTCGGACAGTCTTTAACGCTTTAGGGCCCCTCGTTAACCCTGCTCGGCCGCTCTTCCAATATTCAGGGGTGTACGATCTTGAGCTTCAGCGCCTCTACGGCTACGTGCTCCAACGTCGCGGTGGAAAGTTTGCTGTGGTTCACAGCCTGGATGGCTACGATGAGGTATCGCTTACTGGGTCAGTACGAGTAGTGGCTCACTCAGGTACGAGCGAGTATGGCGCCAAAGACTTCGGTGTTACAGGGGTCTCACCACAAGACCTAAAAGCGCCACCAACGGTAGCGGAGAGCGCCAGTTTGGTTACAGATATTGTGGAGGGTAGGGGATCGCCCATCCAAACAGAGGTCGTAGTCGCGAATGCCGCTCTGGCTATGTATTACGCGCAGGGAACTCAATCGCTAGCTGAGTATCAAGAGATAGCGCGAGAAAGTATCCGGACAGGGAAAGCTTTAGAGGCACTTCAAGGAAGTAGAAGAGTATGAGTACTATTTTAGACGATATAATCGCCCACAAAAAGAAAGAAGTGGCCGAACGACAAGAGCTTTATCCAGTCCGGCTCCTTGAGAGGAGTATTTACTTTCCGTCACCTACTGTTTCCCTCTCCGGCTACCTTGGAAGAGCTGATAAGATCGGTATCATCGCGGAGATTAAGAGGCGGTCGCCCTCAAAAGGTGTTATCAACGCCAACATTTCAGTTGAAAAACTCTCGGTTGGTTATATGCAGGCGGGAGCTTCAGCGCTCTCAGTGCTGACAGACAGTAAGTTTTTTGGCGGCTCCACGGATGACCTTCGAGAGGCAAGAAAGTTTAATTTCTGCCCGATACTGCGCAAGGATTTCATTGTTGATGAGTATCAGATCGTGGAGGCGAAGTCGTGCGGAGCTGACGCGATTCTCTTGATAGCGGCTGCCCTAGCGCCGTCGAAAGCGCGGGAGCTCGCCCGAGTAGCGCGAGATCTCGGTCTTGAAACTCTTCTAGAGGTTCACTCTCTTGAGGAGTTGAGTTCCCACATCTGTGACGAAGTCGCGGCCGTGGGGGTGAATAGCCGAGATCTCAAAACCTTTGCTATGAACTCAGCGCTCTTTGATCACATTATTGGAGCGATACCATCCTCAAAAAAAGCGGTGGCCGAGAGCGGTCTTTCGGACGCGGAGAGTGTGATGCGGTTAAAAAAACTTGGCTTCCATGGTTTTTTAATCGGCGAGGCTTTTATGCGCCACCCACGGCCCGAAGCGGCGTGTGCTCGGCTTGTTGAGCAGATAGAGCGTGGTTTTTAGTGGTGGTGCATCGATGACAGCGCTCTCGGTAAAAGTGTGTGGAATGCGAGATGCTCTCAATGTGGAGCGCATTGCGGCTTTAAGACCTCGCTACATGGGCTTTATCTTTGTACCTCATTCGCCGCGATATGTTGGAGTTGGTTTTCCTTCAAAGATTACAAGGTCGCTGCCCACGTCGATTGCGTCGGTGGGCGTCTTTCAGGATGAGGAGCTCGCGCGAGTTGTAGAGATAGTTAGGGAGTATGATCTCTGTGCGGTCCAACTTCATGGAACAGAAGACGATCGATACTTTGAGGAGCTTCGAAGAGAGCTGCCAGGAGCCTCGTTCATACATGCTGTTTCGATATCAGGGGCACATGATTTTGAAAAACTTAAAAGCCGGAAAAATAGGCCAGATATGCTCATTTTTGATAATGCACGGGGCGGAAGTGGAGAGCCGTTTGACTGGAGAGTACTCGGAGAATATCGGGGAGACCTGCCATACCTCCTCGCTGGGGGTGTTGGGCCCTCAAATCTTGAGGATGTCCTTGTGGTAGCCCGCAAACACACCAGGTGTATCGGGGTTGATGTAAATTCGAAATATGAAGTGAAACCGGGTCTCAAGGACGAGGCTCAGGTGGGTGAATTGTTACGGAGGGTTCAGGTATGAAAGTAGAGGTGTCTGAGCGCGGATTCTTTGGTGAATTTGGAGGGGCGTATGTCCCTGAGATGCTCTATCCAAATGTAAAGGAGCTTCAACAGCGCTATCGCGCTGTCATCGATGAGGTGGGTTTTCAGCGCGAGTTGCGGGAGTTGCTCCATGATTATGCGGGAAGACCGACCCCTCTTTTTAAAGCTCGCAAGCTATCGGCTCGGTATAATACGGAGATACTTCTTAAACGCGAGGACCTTCTCCACACGGGCTCTCATAAGATTAACAACACGCTAGGTCAGATCCTCCTCGCAAAACGGCTCGGCCGAACTCGTATAATCGCTGAGACAGGAGCGGGGCAGCACGGCGTAGCTACAGCGACCGTCTGCGCTCTGATGGGGCTTCACTGTGTTGTCTATATGGGAGAGGTCGACATGGCACGCCAGGCCCTCAATGTGGCGCGCATGAGGCTGCTCGGAGCGGAAGTTCGAGGGGTTTCAAGTGGAAGTAAAACTTTAAAGGATGCCACGAATGAGGCGATGAGGGATTGGATCGCCAATCCGCATGATACGCACTATATCATCGGCTCAGTCGTAGGCCCGCACCCCTTCCCTGATATGGTTGCTCGGTTTCAGTCGGTCATTAGCGCGGAGATCGCCCAGCAGTGCGAAGAGCGTGGTGGCAGGAGACCAACGCATGTCATCGCGTGTGTGGGTGGTGGTAGTAACGCCATGGGAGCGTTTTATCACTTCGTCGACGATGAGCGCGTAAAGCTCATCGGCGTTGAGGCTGCTGGATGCGGACTCGCAAGTGGCAGGTCAGCCGCTACAACAGCGCTCGGCAAGAGTGGTATATTGCACGGTAGTCGCACACTGTTCATGCAGACCTCTGATGGACAGGTCGAGGAAGCTCACTCCATTTCAGCGGGGCTGGATTACCCGGGAATAGGACCCCAACATGCGTACTTACACGTTTCAGGACGGGTCAGCTATGTGAGTGTAACTGATCAGGAGTCGCTCATGGGGGCGCGAATTCTTGCGCGCGATGAGGGGATTATTCCCGCTCTTGAGAGTGCTCACGCCATCGCCTACCTCTCTCAGGCGGAACTGACCCCAGAGGATCGGGTGGTAGTTATCGTATCCGGTAGAGGTGATAAAGATATGGAAACCTATATCAAATCATTTGGGGAGGGAATTAGCGATGAAATCTAGCCGTTTTAATGATCTTCCCGCGCAGAACGCGCTCTCCATTTTTTACACGGCAGGGTATCCAAGACTGCACGACACGTTGCCGATTCTGGAAAAGCTTCAGGATGCGGGAGTTGCGATGGTAGAGATAGGATTCCCCTTCTCGGATCCTGTTGCCGATGGGCCCACTATTCAAGCGAGCAATCTACGCGCAATCGAGAACGGAATGAATCTCAGCGTGCTGTTTGAACAGCTAAGAGACCTCAGGCCTTCTATTACGATTCCGGTTCTCCTGATGGGATACCTAAATCCCGTTGAGCAGTTCGGCGTTGAGCGATTCCTTCAAGAGGCAGCTCGTTGTGGGGTCGATGGAGTTATCCTTCCTGATATGCCCTTTGAGGAGTATCAGGATAGGTATAAGCCGCTATTCAAAGGCACCGATATTAAACCAGTCTTTCTTGTAACATCACGCACTGATGAAGCGCGAATTAAAGCATTCGATGCCGAAGAGCCAGCTTTTCTCTATGTGTTATCATCGGACTCCGTGACGGGAGGACAGGTAGCGGTATCAGAATCGCGCGAGACCTTTTTCAAGCGGCTCGCCGATATGAAACTGCGGAGCACGTTGATCGTTGGATTTGGGGTAACTGACCGCGCTTCATTTGTAGCGGTTACAAAACACACGCATGGCGCGATAGTTGGCAGCGCTTTTGTAAAAGCACTGGCCGCTCTACCGGCGCTTAACGCGGAACGGTCCGAAATAGCGAAAACAGAGCTAATTGAGAATTTTATCCTGGGGCTACGATAAGAGTATGATTATTACCCTGATTGAAGAAGCGACAGAGGCTCATCTCAAAAAGATTACCGACACTCTGCTGGAATATGGCTGGAAGGCTACCCATGTCCAGACACAGTCTGCTCGCTATCTCGTTGGCATAGCGGGTAAAGAGATCGATATACGTAGTATAGGAGTGCTGCCGGGAGTGCTCGATGTACACCGAGTGACGGATGTTTTTAAGCTTGTCTCGGCTACATGGAAGGTGAAACCGACCGTAATTAATCTGGGCGATGGTGTGTCTATCGGCGGTGGAGGGCATACTCTCATGGCTGGCCCCTGTTCGATCGAGAGCGAGGAACAGGTGGCGACAACGGTCGATTTCTTGGTATCTCAGGGAATTCGGGTGATGCGCGGAGGGGTATTTAAACCTCGAAGTTCCCCCTACTCATTCCGTGGTCTTGGGCTTGAGGGTCTCAAAATGTTCGCCCGTGTCGCGCGCGATAAAAAAATAAAGATCGTTACTGAGGTCCTCGACGCCAGTCAGATCGCCGCGATGTACGACTATGTGGATATGTATCAGGTGGGCGCGCGAAACTCGCAGAACTTCACCCTTCTCGACGAATTAGGCAAGGTCGACAAGCCTGTGCTCCTCAAGCGTGGTATTTCTGGCACTTTAGAGGAGCTTTTGCAGTCGGCCGAGTATATTTTTTCAAATGGTAACGAGAAGATCCTACTGTGCGAGCGAGGCATTCGCACCTTTGAAAAATCGTATCGCAATACATTAGATCTGAACGCGGTGCCGTACTTGAGAGAGAAAACCCACCTTCCGGTTGTGGTTGATCCTTCTCATGGAATCGGTGTTCGTCGCTTTGTGCCAGCTATGACGCTCGCGGGAATTATGGCCGGGGCTGACGCGAGTCTTCTCGAGATTCACCAGAGTCCTGAGCACGCTGTGTCCGATGGAGCTCAGACCCTTAGTTTCTCTGAGGCAGCCCAGGTAGCTAGGCAGGTTGCAGCCCTGGTAGCCCTTAGGGAATCGATTGGCTGACACACGAGGCCGATTGGTTCGCTCTGGTGGGCGAGTGATCAAAACTATACAATAGAGAAAGGCACCAATTAACAATGACCTTAAGGGGCGCGCTCGTAATGGGAACGGGGGAATTTTTTAACAAGACGCGAGTTGAGTACTCCAAAGGTGAGCTCGATGAGCGCACAGTAGATACCGATCCGTTGAAGCAGTTTACCTGCTGGTTTGAGGCAGCGGCTCAGGGTTGTGAGCCGGAACCTAACGCGTGCGCGCTGGCGACTACGGGGAGTGATATGCAGCCCTCAGCCCGCATGGTGCTTGTTAAGTCCTTCGACGAGAGCGGCTTTGTTTTTTTTACGAACTATCTCTCTGCTAAAGGAACGCAGCTTGATCAGAATAAAAAAGCCGCCCTGTTATTTTACTGGCCGTCACTTGAACGCCAGATCCGGATAGAGGGTAGTGTTGAGAAGACAAGTGAAGTTGACTCTGACCGCTATTTTCAAAGTCGTCCCCGCAATTCACGGCTCGGGTCATCTGCCTCGCTTCAGAGTCAGGTGGCCGCATCAAGAGAGGAAATTGAGGGAGCGATGAGTAGTCTTGCTACGTCGGTGGGAGATGGAGAGGTAATTCGGCCACCACACTGGGGCGGTTATCGACTTCAGCCAGCGTTATTTGAGTTTTGGCAGGGGAGAGAAAATCGTCTGCACGATCGAATAGTGTACCGTAAAGATGGCAGTAGTTGGATTCGAGAGCGTCTATGGCCCTAGCTGCTTCGCCCAGTATTGTACTGCTAGGTGGCGGATACACCTTACAACGGGTCGCCGAGCTGCTCGTGCCGGGTTCGTTTGTTATTACATCACGCCGATCCGATCAATGTGACGATTGGCAGAGGCGAGGCTGGCTCAGTAAGCAGGTCGACACAGAAAAGGTAGAGAGTCTTGACGCGCTTTTTCGCGCCTTTCCCACGGCGTCAGTGGTAATTGATAGTGTGCCTCCGATGCGAGGAAAGGTGACAACCTTGGGGGTGGAGAATACCACGCGAGTGCTTAACACTACCTCGATCAAGAAAGTTATATATCTTAGCACTACAGGGGTATTCGGCAGGCGTGATGGCTCCGAGGTTGATGAGGATACCGCTCCGGCTCCATGGAACGAGCAGGGGCAGGCGCGGCTTGACTCTGAAGAGTTGTATCGGCGATGGAAAAATGGAGGGGTTGGACGAACCTTTGTAGCGCTTAGGCTTCCGGCGATTTATGGACCTGACCGAGGGTTAGCAGAGTCTTTGAGACGGGGCAGCTATCGACTTATTGGTGACGGCAGTTTTTGGACCAATCGGATCCATGTGGAAGATCTGGCGCGAATATTGGAGAAAGCGATACTCGCTGACCGACTGCCGGAAGTCTTATGCGTTTGTGATGACTGCCCGGCGCTGGCTCGAGATGTGGTGGCGTTTGTATGTGATCAAGAGAATCTTGGATTTCCTCCTCGTATTTCTGAGCAGGAAGCTCTCAGAGCTGGAAGCTATACGATGCTTTCAAATCAAAAGATCAAAAACGATCGCATGAAAGAAGTACTTGGAATTACCCTGCGTTACCCGTCGTTTCGCGAGGGGATGCACAAGAGCTCTCGAACCACATGAGCCAAGAATCGCGCATCCTGTACAAAACCTCCGCCCGCCGAGAGACTCATCCAGCCCGAATAGGCGCGTTAGCGCGATTGTACGGAGTCAACGCGCCGTTGGCGAGTCGCTGCGCGATGCTCGAGATCGGATGTGGAGATGGGGGAAATATTATACCGATCGCCGCGGCAAATCCCGGCAGTAGATTCATGGGTATAGATCTCTCTGGAGAGCTTATCGAGAGAGGGACACGAGATATCGCGGCACTCGGACTACACAACATTGAGCTCGTGGCATGTGATGTCGGGAATTTTTCAGTTTCGTCTCAGTCGTTTGATTATATCGTTTGTCACGGAGTTTTTTCGTGGGTAGCTCCAGAAACTCAGGACGCGATACTTGGAGTAATTCAGAGGGGTTTGCGCCCTCAGGGAGTGGCTCTGGTAAGTTACAATACATTTCCAGGCTGGGAAAAACGAAAGATTATTCGGGAGATACTTAGAGTCGGAGCGCAAGGCTCGATCGATGATTCTGATCAAGGCCGATACGAAGCGGCGATGAACCATCTGCGGGTTGTGGCAGAGAGTAATGCCGCGGAGTACGACAACCCTCAGTACATCAGAGAAGCCTATGCTCGGTTGTGTCAGTCGGAGCCCTCATACATCCTTGAGGAGTACCTTGGTGTCCATAATACACCACTTTTGTTCAGGGATTTCGCGCGGCTTGTGGAGACAAAAAGGCTGCAGTACCTCTCAGAGTGTAAGGTTGTCATGATGAGCCCCGATGGGTTATCTGAATCGATACAAATCACATTACAAGGTTTGCAGCATGATCGTATTGCGTACGAGCAGGAGCTCGATATCGCGCGCAATCGATCGTTTCGGGAAACGCTTGTATGCCGGTCTGACATCGCTCTTGAACGAGGCCTTCGGTCCTCCGCATTTAAGGATCTCTATCTCATAGCGCTGTACACGCCAGTTGTAAGGGGAGGTACACCCGTTGCTCACACCGGTGTATTTCGAGAGATTGCTACAGGTCGTGAGCTCCAAACGCCGGCGGGTGAATGCTCTGATGTGTTGGCGCTCGTAGCTTCTTTTAAGGCTCAAGGAGCGCGGGTCGCGGATATATTTGATCGTTCGCGGGGTTTGATTGAATATTCTGAAAGAGACATGATCAGCATCCTTGTGACCCTATGGCGCTCCGGATTTATTGAACTCCTGAGCGAGCCAGTGTGTGGCAGGGTAGATAGCAGTGATAAGCCACGCGCAGCTCCTTGGCTCCATCAAGAGATTGAGACTAGGAAGTGTGCGACGAGTGCGCTGCATGAGTCTTATTCTCTGACTGGATTGGAGCAGTCGATTCTTCAGCGCTGCGATGGTTCGGTAACAGTCTCACAACTGATAGAGCAAGCGTCGAGGGACGGTTCCCGAGAGATGCTGAGCCACCTTGTTGATTCTCTTGAGGAGAGAGGATTCTTCCAGCTATAAAAGCAGCCTGGGCGACGAAGCTTTTTTACTGAGGGATATCAGTCGCTTGTGTTGGTCAAGGGTTCACACGCGTTGGGATAGTCGCGTGGTTGGTCACGAGGTGGCAGGAAAGGTCCATATCAGCCCGTAGTCAGTGTTATGTGGGCCCCTATAGAGAGGGGGGTCGCCAGAGGCTTGCGCCAAGGCTGAAGAAGGGGATGCTTTATGCAAGATCGTGACCAGCTGCCACCGAATCTCGCCGGTATTCTGCGCTCGCTGCAGCCGATCTATTCCGACATTCGCGCTACCTGTGAATCGTTGGGGATTGATATCGCCTCAGCCGAACAGCTCCGGTCATTAGGAGAGGCAGTTCCGTTACCGTGGAGAAGTGAACCTCGCGCGCTCATGCGTGAATCCCAAGCGTTGATGTCGGAGATCGATGGGAAGTCTATATCGTATAATGATGTCCAAGAGATTCTTCAATCCGAGTATGGGATGAAGACATGGGGCCTACTGAACGTTCTTCTCTGTTCGGAGAACCGAGAGTGGAACCCCGGCGCAAAAAATGGATTCATGTCGATGATGTGGGATCAGCATGTAGGTCCGTTGGATTGTGTTGGAATCGATGGGGACAATACGAAAGTGACAGAGTGTCGCCACGTAGCCGCTTCCTGGACAGTGTATAACCTCTTGGCGACGGTCGCCCTTGAGCACCAGCCGATATCGGCTCAAACAAAGACTCTCCTTCGTGCGCTCGTTGCTGAAGATGTGCGTGTGCTTGCTACAAGTTACCTCAGGGATATTGAGTCTGGTGTGCTAAAAATCGATCATCCACTTAGTCATTTCGAGGATATGCTGTTTCGGATCGGAGCGCGGTTTCCCCAGGCCGGCTCGCTGGTTGCGGAGGCGCAGCGTGAATTCAACGCGATAGCCAGTGGTGCCGATCCTGATCACAGATTGTTTGTGCACCTTTTGGATGAAATCCTCCCTCATGAGGAATCTATTGACCTTTCTGACCCTCTTGAGCAACTGATGATTGGATTTAAGGCAGGGCAAGCGCAGCGGGACGCGGAAAAGAATCTTGGCTTGCTAACACTATTTAATGAGCTGACCGAGAGGGAGGAGTGGACTAACCCGCTCGGATCGATCGCTCAGCTCGCCCGCGATCAAGTGATTCAGCTTTCAATAGAGAGTGGAGGGGTGGGCGATAATTACGCTAAACGACGCGAAGTCATTGAAACCGTGCTGAGCCAGATGGAGGCTCCAGCATCTATTATATACGTGACATCTGATCTGCGGCTTACCTCGGGAGAGAGCGCTTCCGTTGATTTGGTTGTGGAGGGACTACAAGATTACCTGAAGCATGGACAGCGAAGCTTTGCTGAGCTCGCGGTTCCCCGCTCGATCATTGAGGAGCGCCTGCATCCCTTGCTCGATGAACTAGATATGGTGTCGGACCGTGTAGGCCGAGAGAATGTGCATATCATCGCGGACGCTGATCTCGAGGCATGGATGGCTCAAAGAAAGATTTCGAATGGAATTGTTATAAGTGCCTCGGAGCATGTGAGCAGCACTAAGCTTCCAAGAGTGGAGGTGAGGCTGACGCCAGTGAATGCTGATCCTCGGTACGGTGTGAATTTAAGACGTGCGTGTGAAGACCAGACATCTGCCTCGATTATCTCTGCTATCCCGGTCCTTCGAGGAGTCCTGCACTATGTAGTCCCTGAGTTGGTTGCTACCAAGGGTGGCGAGGGGATTTTAGGGCTCGTTGGTTGGCGTCCGGATGTAGCTATAGAATTGGCTAAAAAGGGTGGAATGCTGGCGGGCATACGCAGCGACGCTGCGAGTATTATCTCACGAACTGTGCTTCATGTAGGTCGGATCGGACCTGATAATCCTGAGGAGGAGTGGACTCCCGTTGAGGAGGATGATTTAGAGCTTGCCCCGTCGGGAAAGCGCTCCACATGACATCATGTCATTTTATAACTCACGGTATCCTCGTTTTCGAAAAGATCTAGCTAGAGGGAATTTCTGAATTCCTTGGCTCTTATCGCCGCTGATTAAATTGTTTGAGAGTGAAGGCAATTCTGTCTCATTCGGTGTGGTATCTTCGAGTATCCCATCGAAGCATCTGACATGATCACCAGCAGGTAGCTCTCACATTCCCGCATCGTAGCATAAAAGTATCGGCTATTCTGAGCTATGCTCTGGCTTTGCCCTGTACCGTTTTTACTTTTGTGTATGCAATCATGGGCCAGTCTAAAACAGGTAAGAGCGTGGAGTTTTCGCTCCTGGCTTCATTCCATGGCGAAGAAGCTCAGGCTCCCGCGCGCTAAAAGCGCCTTTGGGCATCTCCCCCCAGAGATAAAACTAGATGCCGTTCTCGCGGCTATGGCTGATGCTGTAGTCATCTCGGACAGGACAGGATTCTTCCTTGATTTCAATGAGCCTTTTGCCCGTTTAAACAGGTTTCAAAATAAGAGCGAGTGTGCGCGCGCCCTCGCTGACTATCGCGCTAATTTCGAGGTATGCCGAGCCGATGGTGTACCGTTGCCCCCTGAGGAGTGGCCAATTCTGGAAGCTCTAAGAGGTAAGACGGGTTCCGATGTAGAGTTGAAGATCTCACGTAAAGACACCCAGGAGGAGTGGCTCGGTCTCTACAACTATGCTCCGATTCGGATGAATGGTGGTGTTATTGTGGGAGCTGTTCTTACCGGACGAGACATTACAGATGTTCGTCAAGCGGAACAAAGTCTCAGAAGCTTATCATCTCGGCTGCATTTGGCCCTAAGCTCAGCTCATCTTGGTGTCTGGGAGTGGGATATTCCCCACAACAAGCTATCGTGGGACGACCGCATGTATGAGCTATACGGACTAAATCGACAAAATTTTTCTACAACTGCTGAAGCGTGGGCGCAAGCACTTCATCCTGAAGATAGACCGGCTGCTGTTGATCTGCTCGGTGCGGCACTCCGAGGAGAGAAGAGCTTTGACACGGAATTCCGGATAATCGAGCCGGATGGAAATGTTCGATACCTTAAAGCGAATGGTCTCGTTTTAGTAGATAAGGATGGGAGGCCGGAGCGGATGTTTGGTGTGAACGCCGATATTACAGAGGAAAAGGTAGCTAAGAACAAGCTTCAAAAGGCGTATGCTGAAGTTGAGGCCAAAGTTGTGGAACGCACGGGCCAACTGGAGGCGGCCAAGATCGCGGCTGAGAACGCGAATAAGGCAAAAGATCTCTTTCTGGCTACCCTTTCACATGAATTGCGGAGCCCTCTATCCGCAATCCTTTCGTGGACTCAGCTTTTGGAGCGTGGAGGATTAGCGCCGGAAAAGGTGGCGATCGGAATTCGTACCATAAAGGAGAGTGTATGGGCCCAGAACCAGCTCATAGGGGACCTTCTCGATCTCTCTCGGATTAGCACAGGAAAGTTGGCGATAGAGCGACAACCGACAGATGTCGTCGAGGTACTTAAAGTTGCTGTTGATAGTATACGGCCTAATGCTGAGCAGCATGGATTGCGAATTAAAGAGGATCTAGCCGGTCTTCAGATATATATCCTCGCGGATCCAGCGCGATTGAAGCAGTCGTTCTGGAATATCCTAGCGAATGCGGTGAAATTTACTCCGGCAGGGGGGAACATTAGTGTGTCAGTGGAATGTCTGGAGCACGCTGACAGGCAGATCGTGGAGATCCTCATAAAGGACACGGGCAGAGGCATAAAAGCCGAGTTTCTGCCTCACCTATTTGAACGGTTTAGCCAAGCCGATGCATCAAGCGTTAGAGTGCATGGAGGTATGGGGTTAGGGCTTTCGCTCGTTAAGAGTCTGGTAGAGCTACAGGGCGGAACAGTATCGGCTGAGAGCCCAGGCGAGGGGATGGGCGCCACATTCAGACTTGCGTTTCCCTTGATTACGACAGTCGAGCACACTGGGTCTGAGCAGGCACACCTTGGTGTCACGCGTGGCATTCTAGCAAGCTCTGGTTTGAGTGAGCTTAAAGTTCTTCTCGTAGAAGATGGGGAGAAAACACGTATTGCTCTTGCCCAGCTCCTCGCCGCGCAAGGGGCGGATGTCAGAGCGGAGGCATCAGCCAAAGAGGCTCTGGAGACATTTAAGACATTTCATCCCGATGTCGTTGTGAGTGATATCGCCATGCCACAAGAGGACGGCCACAGCCTTGTGAGGAAGATTCGAGCCTTGGGGAAAGATGGGGGAGGAAATGTACCGGCCATAGCACTTACTGCCTATGCGGAGCCACGCGATCGGGAAGAGGCCTTCGCATCTGGCTTCCAGGAGTACCTCAATAAACCTGTCGACGCAGCTGTTTTAGCCAGCACAATCTTAAAGCTGACAGGACGGGACGGGCCGACCACATCCGTAAAAAACTGGCATTGAAACATCAAGATATACGAAGTCATTGCATGACAGCCTCGCACTCGCCCGAATTTTGCACTATGCACTATAGTGCAATATGTGGGCGAGCACGTGCATGGATGCACTTG
>JAFMIS010000326.1 GCA_017853915.1 bacterium | reverse complement strand
TGCGGGGTAGAGCAGCCCGGTTAGCTCGTCAGGCTCATAACCTGGAGGTCGTGGGTTCAAATCCCACCCCCGCTTCCATTTTGCCCTCTCGGTGTTCCCGCCAAGGGCTCCTCGCCCCAGGTCGGTCCGGGCTTCGCCCCATACGATTCCTCGTTCCATCTCGGAACCACGGATAGATTGAAATTGCCCGCTTAGTCCGAATTTGGAGCCTACAGATTGTGTGGGCACATCGGGGTCCCACACTAACTGTAGGCGATAAGAAAATGGGCCATGGATGGGCTATTTCCGCACATTTTTCACGGCGAGCGCAGCGAGCTTCGTGAAAAATACGGGTTGGTCCTCGCATGAGTTGCTTCCGCTATCAGCTACGGGTCTAAGACGATCAAGAGGGTGTAGTATCCGGAGATGAGTTCTGTTTGTTCTCGTCATCAGGGCTTGTTGAGGTGTCGCTGCTGGGCGTGATCTTAGTTGACCGCGAGCGATCGACCCGGCCAGTGTACCGCTTCTGCTGTTTATACAACGCTTTGTACTTGCCGCCCCGTTTGACAAGCAGATCTTTGGGGTGGCCTTGCTCGATAATCTCACCCTCGTCAACCACGATAACCCAGTCACAGGTGTTCGCCTGCTCATATTTGTGGGTCACAAAGAAGATAGTCGGGCGCTTCTCAAGGTTAAGAAGGACATTATTTATATGAGCCATCATCGAGGGGCCGAGAGCCGAGAGAGGTTCATCGAGAAGGAGCATGCCGGATTCAGCCGCAACCGCTTGAGCGAGAGCTATTAATTGCCGCTGGCCGATAGAGAAATTCGTGCTCTTTTGGTTGCGTCCAGGAATAACTGTGTCGAGTCCTTCAGGTTTGTTTTTGCACAGAATCTCTCGAATGCCTAAGAGATCAACTACGGCATCGGCGCTCATGCCACGATCCCGGGGCCTGTATCGCTCGATGTTGGCTCGGACGGAGATGCCCGCCAAGAGAGTGTAATCCTGAGTGAGATTTCCCGTAAAAACCGATCGTTCACTCGTGTTAAAGGAGCCTACGAGTACGCGACCCGACGTCGGCAGGAGGCGTCCTGAGATGAGACCCAAAAGAGATGATTTACCCTGGCCATTATTCCCGACGATCGCTACTGATGTTCCGGCCTCGATTGAAAATGAGCACTCTTTCAGGGTATCGCGGTTGGAGCCTCGTCGACGAAGTCGGACCTTGTCAAACTTGACTCCGGAAGGCTCCTCAAGCACGACTTTCTCCCTCCGGTCAGCGAGAGTTTCAGAGAGATCCTTCGCGGCGTGTCGATACGACGCGAGCTTGAGATCAGCGACCTGACTGCTGAAGAGCGTTCCGATCTGATTAATGTTGGAGCGTAGGGACCATATCGAGAGCATAAGCCAGATACACGCCGCTGAAGAGAGCTCGCCAGACATCCATTGAGAGATGAATAAGACACATGAGCCTGCCACCGGCACCTCAAGGAGTCGCGCTACCATCCATGAATCCAGTTTGTTCTTTTGAAATGCGTCCATGCGAATGTGAGCCGCCTCGGCCTTGAGAGTGGCTACTTCCTCGACTACTTTATCGTGAGCGTGAGCGAGCTGAAGATTGCTGATAGAGGAATTAGTCGTGAGG
Source organism: bacterium (assembly GCA_017853915.1). Classification (GTDB taxonomy): domain Bacteria; phylum Bdellovibrionota_C; class UBA2361; order UBA2361; family OMII01; genus OMII01. Next base: position 1,501 of record JAFMIS010000326.1, on the reverse strand, counting down.
GCTCGATCGCCATCCTCGTAGAAGATGTCGATCTCATTAGCGCGCTGTTCAGCCACAACCTCTCGCTCAGCGCATCGAGAAGAGCTCCGGTATTTCAAATAGCCACCGAGAGCCACAGGGAGAATGCCTAATCCACCTCCCGTAAAGACGATCGCCCCGGCGGTTATAGAGAGTTCGGCAAGTTCCTGACTCAGATTGATGATGCCAGTAACGAGTTCTTTGCTTGATTTTTCGTGATGTTCGACTAACCCGATCAGCTCCGCCACATCTTTGCGCTGGCGGACCTCCTCAGGGAAGGAACCTGATAGAGTTCGTATTGATTTGAATATTGTCAGATCGACTTCATTCGCATGTCGCTCCGCGATGATATCGGTCCTGGTTTGCATGCCCTCAGCGAGGTACCAGAGTGTGGTGCTGCCAGCAAACCAACCGAGAACTGCTCCCACCGCTGGAAGTGGAGCTCCCCATATTGGATGGGTCTCCGCGTCTCCTATCAGAGCAAGGGTATTAGAGAATGTGAAGCTTGAAGCCGCGGTGCATACAGCCCCGATGGTTGTGTAGGCCAAGCGTAGCGACCAGGTCTTCGGTGATACATCCCAGATCTCTCGCACGCTCCTGATGTAGTCCGTGATGCCCGAACGGTCATTCATGGTTCTCTGCACGAGGTTGCTGATCTCCTCCTCTCGGGCCAGGTATTCAGCGAGTTGAGCCTGAGTTGTGGCGAGATCTGTAAGAGGTTTGGCCCGTCGAGTCCGTGGTTTTGCTGGTCGCTCTTTCGGTTGGTTGGGAGCAGGAAGAGGGCTTTGAGTTTCTACTTTTCCCGTCTTTGGTATGGATAGTTCAGTCAAATCAACGTGGAGCTGAGGCGGAGGGGTTGGGCGTGGCGAGGGTCTCACGTCATCACGACCGCTATCATGCGAACGTTGCGATTCGGTGTTGAGGCCCATCCATAACCCTCCGGCGGGTACCGTATCCCCAAGCATAGTTCGGCGCAACTCAAAATGAGCAAAACAATAGCTACGATCTATCAGTCGCACTCCATCATCGTTCTGCGCGGGCCTTTTCGGGAGCACCAGAGAGCTATGCTAGTCGATCTGAAAATACTTTGGGCAAACACAGTCGCTTCTGCCACTAATTTTTTTGTGCTCTGTGATCAGTATGGGCAGCATTCTCTAAAAAAGAATGCTTGTAGTCAGCAAAGCTGTCTCTATTCGCCCGAATTTTGATTCTTTGAGGGAGTCTCTGGGGATTAATTGAGTGCTATGTGGTACCTGAAATCTCCCATCTCTAAAACCTTGGGAGGAGGCCTCAACAGCCGTGTGAACCGGGGGAATGTAGCTAATCACTAAATGCCTCGCCATGGTATCATCCCCTTCCGATTATGCTGTGCACGAGCGCGTGTTCATCAGGTCAAGGGGAGGCGAATCCAAGCGATACCATCTAGGCTTCCGGGGCGCGAATGATTCCCCTTCGGATGAGGTCCTGCGTAATCAATTTAATC
>JAFMIS010000325.1 GCA_017853915.1 bacterium | reverse complement strand
TGGGTTCTCGCCACCGAATAGCTTCCACTGATTGGACTCATTCTCCGTAAATAATGGCACGGGTTCTTCAGTCGCGTTCGCTGGATCGGCCAGGAAAACGCTCGGCTCAAGTTGGGGATGAATTAACAGAAAGAGGTCTTTTTTAATCGATGAAATTGATGGCTTGATCGTGTAGCCCTCGCCTGATCGCCCCCAGCTCCAGGTGTTACGGAACCATACGGTTGGAATGATCGAGAGAGGAGCCGCAGCCTTTGCTCGGTTATGGGCAGTGATGCGAATCAAGATGTCATTGGGCCCGGCTTTCGCATACTCAAAGAAAACATCGAAATATTTGTTGTCATCGAAAATTCCGGTATCAGTGATCTCAAATTCCGGCTCAAGTCGGGTACGCTCACGATTGGCTCGCACGAGTTGCTCATAGGGAAAAGCTTCCTGAGGATACTTATAGAGCGCTTTCATGTAGGAGTGAGTAGGGGACGACTCAAGGTAGTAGTAGCATTCCTTGACGTCTTCCCCGTGATTGCCCTCTGCTCCACTCAGACCAAAGAGGCGCTCCTTTAATATTGAATCCTTGCCATTCCACAAAGCTGCCGAGAAGCAGAGGCGGCATTGGCGGTCAGTGAGCCCAAGCAACCCATCCTCACCCCAGCGATAGGCGCGACTCCGAGCCTGATCGTGAGTGAAGTATGACCATACTGATCCATCAGGAGAGTAATCCTCTCTGACCGTTCCCCATTGTCGCTCGGGCAAGTAGGGCCCCCAGCGCTTCCAATTCTTGGAGCGGCGTGCGTCTTCGTGAAGGCGCCTCTTTTCAGCGCCCTGGATCTTTTTAGTCATGGCAGTATGTTAGATGAGGGTTGGTGCGCTTAAGAAGTTTAAAGCCTGTAAGTTAGAAGCGCACATGGGGCTGCGGCAAAGCTGAAGAGCTGGTAAAAACGCTAAAACCGCCTAACCAATTGATATTACGTGCAGGTAGGGTAAATATCGTTCTGTTTTTGTAGGTTTCAGGTGGATTTTAAATCACCATTCATGACTCTGCCTGCATATCCTTTAAGAGCATGCGCAGGCGTGCCGGAGCAATCAGAGATTAAAGAGAGCTATGTACCGAATTTTATCTTCCCTGTGTCTTCTCTTCGCCGTCACCGCAGCTTCAGGGTGCAGCGACACTACTATTCACGCCAAGCCGCTAGCCGTTGGCGCGGTGAGTGGTGCTGCCGCGGGAGCTGGAACGGGAGCGATAGTGGGAGCAATCATTGCCAATGGAGACATAGCAGCGAGCGCCCTTTTGGGTGGAGCCGTGGGTATCCCGGTAGGATTAGCCTTGGGTGCTCTGTACGACTACAACAGCCAAGAGAATGTCGCTCAGCGTAAGCAGAAAGAAATTAATCGAAATCAGGACGAGATTTACACTCGCCAACGTGAACTTGATGATCTCCGCGAGCAGATACGCAACGACGGGCCGAGTGGTAACCCGTCAGAGTCTGATCGCTATTACCACTACAATGGTAATACCTATGGTAATTATTATCGCTAAGTCGCGGTAGAGTTACCGTCCTCGCATATACCTGTCGTCTCCCCGATAATCATGCTACCTTGTAGAGCGCGATATTCGAGGAGCTGGTATGCGAAAACTATCCCTGAAAAAGAAGAATACATCGAAGCCCTACAAGCCCACCGTTGTGACGAAAGCGTCACTCGCTTTTCTTGAGCGCTACATCAACAATCCATCGCCGACCGGTTTCGAGGTTGAGGGGCAAAAGCTGTGGCTTCAATACATTAAGCCCTTCGTCGACCAGGTGCATGTTGATACCTACGGCTCGGTGTATGGAGTGGTGAATCCAAAAGCCGATTTCAAGGTCGTTATTGAGGCCCACGCGGATGAGATCTCTTGGTTTGTCTCCTACATTACCGAGAATGGACACATTCACGTGAAACGAAATGGTGGCAGCGACCACATCATCGCGCCGTCGAAGCGCGTTAATATTCATACCAAGAAGGGCATGGTCAAAGCTGTATTCGGCTGGCCAGCCATCCATACCCGCAGGGATGGTAGCAAGGAAGAGACCCCAAATCTTAAAAACATCAGCCTCGATGTGGGAGCAAAAACAAAAGCTGAGGTTGAGGCTATGGGGATCCACGTCGGTTGTGTGGTGACCTATGAGGACGAGTTTATGGTCCTCAACGATCGATACTTTGTGGGAAGAGCCCTCGATAATCGGATCGGTGGTTTTATGATCGCAGAGGTCGCGAGGCTTATTAAGCAAAACAAGAAGCGCCTCAATTTTGGCCTCTACATTGCCAATTGTGTTCAGGAAGAGGTGGGTCTTCGTGGCGCGGAGATGTTAGCCCAATCGCTTAAACCAGATGTAGCGATTATCACTGACGTGTGTCACGACACCTCAACGCCGATGATCAACAAGATTCTGGAGGGAGACACCGTGTGTGGAAAAGGCCCTGTGTTGACCTATGGGCCAGCAGTCCATAACAAGTTACTCGGGCTCGTCTTTGATACTGCTGCTGAGAATAAGATAGCAGTGCAGAGAGATGCTGCCTCTCGTTCGACTGGGACCGATACCGACGCGTTTGCGTACGCCAACGGGGGCATCCCGTCAGCGCTTATCTCGTTGCCTCTTCGTTACATGCACACCACTGTTGAGATGGCGGAGATTAAGGACGTCGAAGACACTATCAAGTTGATATACAACACCCTGTTGAAGCTGAGCCCGAAGTTTAATTTTAAATATCTCTGATCTTTGCCAGTAGCATCCGGCGCCCGAACCGGCCGCCCTCCAAGGGATCATCGTTTCTTGTGTCGCTTTGATTCATGACCGCCAATGATTGGAGGGCGCCCGGGTCGGGCGCCGAAATGTCGCGAATCACCATCAACACGTCAGGTTCACGTTATACCCGGCGGCCGGACCGGCCGCCCTCCAAGGGATCGTCGTTCCTTGTGTCGCCTTGATTCATGACCGCCAATGATTGGAGGGCGCCCGGGTCGGGCGCCGAAATGTTGCGAATCTCCATCAGCATTTCAGGTTCACGTTACATCCGGCGGCCGGTTGGGCCGCCCTCCAAGGGATCGTCGTTTCCTGTGTCGCCTTGATTCATGACCGCCAATGATTGGAGGGCGCCCGGGTCGGGCGCC
>JAFMIS010000324.1 GCA_017853915.1 bacterium | reverse complement strand
TGCGAGTAGGATCATCCTGGGGAAGCGGCCGCTTCACAATCTTTGATTTTGAGCTTGTTAGCTCAATAACACGCTTGGCCAAATCAATGATCGGCATCTCATTCGGATTTCCCAAATTCACAGGCCCATAGAAACCCTCTTTGTTCATTGTCGCCATAATACCGTTTACAAGGTCATCCACGTAGCAAAAGGAACGGGTCTGTTGGCCCTCCCCGTACACGGTAATGTCCTCCCCCTTGAGAGCTTGGACGATGAAGTTCGACACTACCCGGCCATCATTGAACAACATTCGCGGCCCGAATGTGTTAAAGATCCGCACGATGCGAGTGTCTACATGCCCCTGATCTTTGTAGTTCACGGTGAGGGTCTCCGCGACGCGCTTCCCCTCGTCATAACAGCTTCGCGGTCCGATCGGATTAACGTTGCCCCAGTACGACTCTACCTGGGGGTGTTGCAATGGGTCTCCGTACACCTCGGAGGTTGAGGCTAGCAGGAATCGGGCCTTCGTTCGCTTGGCCACACCCAACATATTGATGGTGCCGGTCACATTCGTCTTAATCGTCTTGATCGGATTAAACTGATAGTGCACGGGCGAAGCCGGACATGCCAGGTGATATACCTGATCACACTCGAGTAGAATTGACGTCGTCACATCGTGACGAATGAAGTCAAAATTCGGATTGCTCACGAGGTGCTGGATGTTGCGCTTTGTGCCTGTGAAAAGATTGTCGACTGCTACAACCTCATGGCCCTGAGCGAGCAACCGGTCGCACAGATGAGAGCCTATAAAACCCGCCCCTCCCGTTACAACAATTCGAGCCATACGAACCTCCCTTGAGCAAAAACTAATCCTGGCTTACCACGGGCCGACCAACACTGTAGTACACAAAGCCACGCGACTTCATCTCAGTCAAATCATAAATATTTCGACCATCAAAGATCACCGGCTGAGACAGCTCCTCTTTGATACGTTTAAAATTAGGTTGGCGAAACGCGTTCCATTCGGTGCACACAATCAGCGCATCAGCTCCTTTGAGCGCTTCATAATTATTGTCACAGTACTCTAATGATTGATGCGCACCAAACCGCTCGTGAAATGTATCGTTGGCCTCGGGATCGAAGGCCCGCACCCGGGCACCGAGCTCAAGAAGCTCACTGCAGATCGAGAGCGCGGGCGCCTCACGAACATCATCTGTTTTAGGTTTAAAGGCCAATCCCCACATAGCAAACGTTTTACCCCGCACGTTTCCCTGGCCAAAATGCTGCTTAATTTTACCCACCATCAATTTCTTCTGAGTGTGGTTCACATCCTCAACAGCCTGCGCGATTCGAAGCCCTACGCCGAAATCCTTACCGGTGCGAATCAGCGCCTGCACATCCTTAGGGAAGCACGATCCCCCGTACCCAATCCCTGGGAATATAAAGCTCATTCCAATTCTTGAATCCGTTCCGATCCCGACGCGGACCTTATTGATATCCGCCCCAGCGCTCTCGCAAAGATTAGCTATTTCGTTCATGAAAGAAACACGCAGGGCCAGCATCGTGTTAGCCGCATACTTGGTCATCTCTGCCGAACGTATATCCATGACGAGGACCGGATTGTTGGTGCGAACGAATGGAGCATACAACTCACGCATAACTTTCGCCGCATGCTCGCTTGCCACTCCCACTACCACCCGGTCTGGCCGCATAAAATCATCGATAGCCGCCCCCTCCTTCAGGAATTCAGGATTGCTCACAACCTCGACCGGAAACTTCGCTACTTTCTCGATCTCCGCTTTCACCCTGTCGGCAGTTCCCACCGGTACAGTCGATTTATCCACCACCACTTTCGGGGCATTCATGTGTTCGCCGATCCCGCGAGCGACGCCCAGCACATGCGTTAGGTCAGCTGAGCCATCCTCGTCTTGAGGAGTTCCCACCGCGATGAAGATCACATCTGATGAATGAACCGCGTCACGCAGAGAGGTCGTAAACGTCAGCCTCCCCGCTTTCGTGTTGCTCTTAACGAGATCTTCCAAACCAGGCTCAAAGATCGGAATCTGTCCGGCCTTCAGGGCCTGAACTTTCTGCTCATTAACGTCGACACAGATGACATCATTACCAGTCTCTGCGAAACACGCTCCCGCGACCAACCCAACGTATCCAGTTCCAACTACAGCGATATTCATTCCGTGGTCTCCCCAATAATCGGCGTCCGATTGGCACCGAGAGTCTCGCGCCCGGCTATCACCGCGAAGCCCGAGCTATACTGTAGCTCAAGAGCTAGCAGCTATTTCCTATCGTATTCCCTGGATAGGTTTATAGCCGAACCGATGAGGGAGATCAAAGGGTTGGCTCTAGACCCAGGCCGCCCCCCCAAACCATGAGACCGCTGCACACAAGTGTGAACAACACCAGGGAAATACACTACTGCCGTGTATCCGAACCACCCTTGACCAATCCTAGGCGGTGGCGCTAACAATCACAGAGATCTGAACCAGCGGAGCGAGATTTGGGCCATGCCTAATAAGTGCAAACAAGGTGAGCCTGCTATAGTCCGAGTGGCAAGGACCGTCGTTGTTGGGATTTCGGTGTTGAAGCGCGAAAATGTAATGATATTTCACGATATCGTTTAACTTAACAGCCTGTTAAAACATTCCCAACATTCACGTTTTCACCCTGTACCAATGTGGGCGTCTCTATGGCTGACAAATCTGTAACCTCTCTCTCTGGAGTCTTCGCTTCGGGAATAGCTGCTGGAATTAAAGCGAACGGAAAGAAGGATCTCGCCTTCGTGTTCGTCCCACATGCCTACGGAAGCGCGGGGGTATTTACGGTGAGCGCCTTTGCTGCCCCGCCGTTATTGGTGTGCAAAGAAGCTCTCAAGAAAGGCACCGTCAAGGCAGTAATCATAAACTCTGGCAACGCTAACGCCGGAACAGGCAGGAATGGACTACGGGACGCGAGACGTACCGCGACGATCGCGAGCAAGCTGCTCGGACTGAAGCCTCATGAGGTAGCGGTGTCATCGACCGGCATTATTGGCAAACCGATGCCGATGGCCACTATCGAGAGCGGACTCGCCAAACTCCTGGCTAATCGCAAAGCCCGTAAGGGTCGAGCTGCCGCTGAAGCGATCATGACCACCGATCTTAAACGCAAAGAGG
>JAFMIS010000022.1 GCA_017853915.1 bacterium | reverse complement strand
CCGACCCGGGCGCCCTCCAATTATTGGCGGTCTTGAATCAAGGCGACTCAAGAAACGACGATCCCTTGGAGGGCGGCCGTTCCGGCCGCCGGATGTAACGTGAACCTGACGTGTTGATAGTAATTCGCGACATTTCGGCGCCCGACCCGGGCGCCCTCCAATTATTGGCGGTCTTGAATCAAGGCGACTCAAGAAACGACGACCCCTTTGGAGGACGGCCGGTCCGGCCGCCGGATGTAACGTGAACCTGAAATGTTGATAGTAATTCGCGACATTTCGGAGCCCGGGTTGGGCGCCTTCCAAGGTGGCACATGGGCCGCTTACGATATTATCGTGATCCTGAACGAACGGATGCCGCTACTCACCCGGGGAAACTTGAACGTCGATTGCGGCTCGACGACAGGTATTCTCGAGGTGATCGAGCTTTGGCTCAAGATCTTTTTCCAGGCTCTCTCCGAGCGCCCACCATGACTGATACATCTGTTGTTGGCAGATCTTTTTACAGGTTTCTGAGATATCAATCACCTCAGTTGTGATATCCATCTTACCGCGCCTCTCTTCTGAGACCAGTTGAATCAGTGTGCCATACCACTCAAAAAACGCCTTGAGCGTATCCACCGCGTTTTTCAGGCGAGCATTGCCATTAACCGAATCCCCTTCTTGAAAACCTTTTCGCGCGTCCTGAAACTCAAGCAAACAGGAACGAATCACGCCGGAGGCGTCCTGCATCTTGTCGGCTACATAGAGATCGGGCTCTCCCGTCCAAATGTCCAGAGTCTCTCCTTGTATCATGGCGACAGTGCTCGTCCACTCCTCATCAGTGAGATCTCGACCGTCAATGGTGACCTCCGTAATCATGTGTTCGGGATCAATATGGGTCTTAACTATTTCGAGCAGATCTGTGAACTTGGGCACACTTTGGATTGGGAGTTCTGCCTCAGTGCCATTGATTTTTACTCGTATCATATCAGCCTCACCTTACTAGTTTTGTGATAGATGTTCGCTCACGCTTCCTGATAGAACTGTCGGAATTTTTCACACCGCCTACTTAAATCTCGGTAAACACTATTCATTTGAGATGCGAGGGACAGGGCGTCGGATCCCTTCAAATTTTCCTTAGCGAAAATGAACATGCGCGTGAGCGCTCCGAAAGGACCAAATCGATACCCCAACTCCTCGATTTCTCTATCTAATTCAACAACCGAGCTATTGACCCGGGCGAGTTGTGCCGCCGGAGCACGCGTGTCAAGGATCAACTGCTTCAACTCACTCATCAGCCCCTGACCACGCTCAGCACAGGCGGATATTTCAGAAAGCCCCTCAAGCCCCTCATCAATGACACGCAAACCACGTTGCGCTCGTGAGGCTGAATTTGCTGCTGGAAGAGGCAATCCTCCCAAGTCATCGAGCCATAATTTTCGATATGCCGTCCGATGTCGTGTGAAGCGGTCCCCTTCAGGACAATTGATCGGCACAAGATCACAAAATCCCACATCATCGAATTGAGAACGATAGACGATCACCTGATGAGGAGGCGCCAGTTCGTGTGGAACTTCGGTAACCTCTCCAAGCGCTCGCGCCGCCGCGAGATGCGCTATCAACTCTGGGTTCAACATATCGTGGCAATCAGGCTTGCTACATGGCTTGTTCGGATTGCACGGGCCACACCCGATGACCGGCTGCAAGACAAGGTTTCCCTCACTGTAGGGGCCCGTCTCAAATCCATACGCAGAGGCGAGAAACATCGATACGACGGGAGTGCCTGCCGCGACCGCGATATGCATGGGGCCGGTATCTCCGGTAACGAGCACATCGCAGAGACTTAACATGGCCGCTAGCTGCGGTATCGATGTCTTCCCGACAATTGAAAGAACATTTGAGGATGCGCAGCCCTCGACTATCGGATTCACTATCGAAAGCTCCTTTGGCGCGCCGGTGAGAACGATGCGAGCGTTATATTTCTTGTCGAGCAGCCGAACCATCTCTACAAACCGCGCTGGTGACCACTGCCGCTTAGCCTGGCTTGCACCCGCTTGTACCGCGATGAGTGGCCCTGTATTGGTAAAACCTGCCTCACTAAGGAGTTTCTGGCAGTGCTCTTTGGCAGCTGGCTCTATCTGCACCAGAAGCTTTCGAGGGTGTTGCTCAACGTCGGCTGAACAGCGAAACACATCAACGAGATTTAGGGAATTAAACTGCCTATTCTGGTGGTGCACACTGGTAGCAAAGAGCCGCGTCCACTCCGACTCAATCACTCGGTATCCCTCCTCATCAGACGACCATCCCCCGGTGTTTTGAATCCCTAAGAGACGCAGCAAAATTGCCGTATAGGCCGACGAAGACATATTAAGGCAGTAATCAAACTCCTCTGCTTTCAACCTATCAACGAGACTAGATACATACTGGTATGCGTCAATTATTCCGCTTCCCTCGGCAGCGAGCGCTCGACACGCGAACCCAAGATCAATTCCGATCACCTGATCGATGTGGGGCAAAATGTGACAGACATCCTCGACCTGCTTCTCCACCAGTACCGTAATATGGCAGTCAGGGTTCTCTTGCTTAATTCCCGCGATTGTTGGCGTCGCCTGGAGCATATCCCCGAGGCGGGTAATATTTACCAGCAATACTTTTTTCTTTCTCGGATACCTTCGCTTCATACCAATCACTTTTCTTTTCCAGCTTCCTCGGATTCCATGCGTGTGATCTGCTTGCGCACATGGAACAGGAACAGTAATTTTTGCTCAGCTTCCGTGAGATTCCCCTGACCAAGGGTGATATCCTCCACGAGACCATCAAGCGTTGGCTCCGCGCCGCGCGCAAAGGCTTTTTCGCACCGTTCGCGAAGCTCAGGATCGAAATCAGCTTTTCGCGCCATCTCAAGCCATGGACTGCTCTGTTCCCGACTCTTGAGCTTTTGGTACTCATGCCCATAGATCATGGACAACATCTGTCGCAGGCGAGCCTCATAGGTGTGCTCGCGCAAGGCTCTCTGCCGCGCGCGCTCTCCAATACGTTTTCTCTCCTCCGGACGCTCCATATAAAAGTCAATTTTATCTCGGAGATCGGGAAGTGAGTTGAAGGTAATGATCTCAGAGCCCACATCAAACGCTTCCGCCAAAAGACTGCGCTCGTCCACTAATTGGAACGCGCCACAGGCTGCCAGCTCGAACGTGCGTGGATTTAAGAAGTCCCCAGTTGGGTCAACGCCGTCGCGCTCACTGCTTGAGTGCAGATTGATATTAATATCCGTGGCATTGAATATCTTTATGTATTCCTCGGGAGCTATACGACGGGCGTTCTGCTGGACCATCCTGTCAAACGGCTTACAGAGGGGCCACTCGCTGCCCCAAATTTTGAAGGGATAGTGAGCTAGGTTGGCGAAGGTTTGCTGGCGATTATAGTAACCAGCCCCAACGAATGATAGTGGCGAGCCCCACGTCTGGCGATCCTCCTCGGAGACCTCCAATGGAGTGTGGATGTATGGATCACACGCGGCCGGCAGGTAGTGCACATGTCCAGCCCCCGCCGCTTGAATCGCCTCAATACAGGGTCCGCGTTGGATCGTAAAAACGTGATCGTAGTAGCGCGCCATCTCCCGCCAATATGTGAAGCGGAGGTAATCCTCGAGGAACCAGAGTACGGTGACAACACCACGTCGACGCAACTCCTGAAGCGCTCGCGCCGATATCGGCGCTTGAGCCATACAGATAAGGATATCGACCGGCTTTTCTGTAAAACTCTCGAGCAGTATCGCGGAGAGCATCTCAACGTACGCTTGCCGCGAAACATTCTGTCGAACGTCGTCCCGAACGAGTCCGCCGATCTTTTCGTAAGCGCCGTTAAATCCACTCATGTCGATACCGCGCACATGCTGATCCAATCGTGAGAGTGCTGACGTCGTGTATTGGCCAATCGGCAGCGTTCCACCCTGCAGCGGTCCCAACACAGCTATACGCGGATGCAGCACCGAGAGGCCTCGTCGACCGTAGAATGAGCTCGTAAAGGCCTGAACAAATGAGGCGTGCGCGACCATCTCTTGGGGACGCACCAAGACCTCAGCCTCACCATCACATACCAACTGACCAGTCTCCTCTCCCACGACGAGGTTGCTTAGTTGGCCTAGGAGATGCGACATATCCCGCGCACGAATGGCACGGACAAAGCTCTCAATCGATGGCTCCACGCAGGACACCGCGTGAGATCCCCGAACCACCAGGCTTTCAAGGTGATACCCACACCCCATACCCACGACACAGAGATGCGAGGCTTTCGACATCCTGCTGTCGTTGAGCGATCGCTTTACCCACGCATCGGCTCCCGAACGTGGCTTTTGAGGGTGGTCCATGCATGTTTTATTGAACCAGAGCGTTGGTCCCTCCGCGGTCTCACGAATCTCGATCGTTGAGGTGGAGGATTGAGAGTGAGCACGCAACTGGTGATACACCGAGGGAAATCGCTCCCTCAGGACAGCCATATTTGTTGAGTAGAAGTCGGGGGGGGACGATACTCCCGCTGTTTTGGTGGATCGCTTCGCAGCCTGTTCGATGTTTTCCAGCGTGTCTCGAATATCGATCTGCGCCGCTTTACAATACTGGGTGACGTACTCAAGAGCATCTCGCGCTCGATCGAAGTCACCATCGTGGTAGAGCTTGTCCGCGTAGTGCAGAGCGAACCACGCTTCGAATTGAGATGATGCTAGGGAGGACTCAGAGGCACTCTCTCCGCTGGGACACAACCACCGCGCGATCACGTCTATTGCTTCACTGTGCCTCGCTGCGGGGCGCGCTGTCACAATCACCGCCTCAAGCCCTATGTCGTCCAAAAGATCAGACAGAGGAAACCGAGTCGGAGTGATTGATTCAAGAGCCATTCCAGCGCTGACGAGCGCTTGCTCGATATTTGACTTGGTGAACGCTCTCAAGCGCAGAGTATCAGTCTCTGAAACTCCACTCTGTCCACCAACAAACATCTGAAGTCGCGCTATGCCTGAGGGGCAAAGGACCCTCTTTATCTCCGCCAGATAGGCGGCGATAATTCGCACTGGCATATGAGGAAGCGCGGCGAAGCTCCACACAAAATCGACTGAGCCACTCTCAATGCCCGACAGGGCGCATCCAGAGGTAGCGTGAACTTCGATTCCCTCGTGCGAACATAATAACTCTCGGGCTTTTTCGATGGCACTGGAGGAGACATCAACTCCAATGACGCGTTGATAAAGCTTTCGTGCCGCGGGGAGCATACGCCCTACCCCACAACCTATCTCAAGAGCGGTATGCGATGGATCGGGGGTGATCCCATGATGAATCATCTCAAAATCGCGGGCGCCATCTTCCCAGAGCGTCGAACCGGAAGAGACTTCATTCGTGATCCAGAACCGGTAGTCATGCCTGACCCGACGGTTCCAATCACTCCGCATAATTTCAGATAGGGCCTCTTGTGATTTCATCGCTTCGCAATCCAGAATCTACGCGCGCCATGAGACACGGGATGCCTGACCATTTCAGCACTTCGGGGCTGCCCCCTTCCCGTCTCCGCGCTTCCATCAATGAGGCACCCCACAGGGTACCCGGTAGATGGAGGGTCTCTCGGTATAAAGATGCGATGTAGTTACAGAAAGCCTCAAATTCTGTTCAAGCCACTCCATCCCCCAGAGTACGGGCTCAACACATTGAAACACCAAGGGATTGTGGGGATGGCCCACCACGGTTGGATCGTCTAATGAACCCGGATTAGAAAAAATCTTGGGATTTGATGGAGCCGATGTGGCGCGGGGCGGGGCTCGCCTGCCAGGAAGCATTTTCACCCTGGCAAGACCCAGCTACAGACTAATCTGCATCCGCTTTAGGGCCTCTCCAACACGAGCGTTCTCGTCGGAGTTTGACAGTTCGGGACCTGAGGATTTGCCCTCGATGATCTCTTTGTAGGCAGAATAGATCATCTCGACTAGTCCGATCACCTTAGTGATTCTCTCACCATCCCGATACAGGTTTGCTTCACTGAGATAGAACAGCATGAAATCGTAAAGTCGATCGAGGTCACGGGCGATCGTTCCCCCTTTTTCATGATCGAGAGTGTTCATCAGCTCTGCGATAATGGCCTGCCCTTTGTTCAAAAATCGACAGAATTTCGCGATATCCTTCTCTTCGAGGCCAGCTTTTGACTGCTTTAAGAACTTAATAGCCCCCTCATACATCATCAGCAGCAAACGACCACGATCAGTGGTAGTGATCTGGACTGTTTGATATGTTGCGTGTGCGTTCTTACCTTGCATAGGTACACTCTCGTCTTTCTTTAACGCTTCGGCTCAATCAAGATCTCCGAGAGAACAGCGATTCGGTGCTTGTTGAGCAGTTCAACAACTGCCAACCCCTCTTCATCGTACGCATCGCCAGGGCTCACCGGCGGTCGCGAGGGTTTACAACGTGGTTACACAAGAAAGGGCCTTACTGCCTGCTACAGAAGTAGTCGACCCAACCGAGAAAAGCCTTGAGGACAAAGATAGATAAATAGAAAACGATTTAATTTCAGTCCCTTACGACAACTATCGGCACGATAGGCCGATCGGACGCCAGATCAACACTGTCGACCCACTCACTGTCGACCAACTTACTGCCGACCCAACTCAATCGCCCGATGAATCGCGGCGCGAACAGCATCTCGCACGATGGTATGAGCGGACGACTCCTCGAGCGTGGCTAAGGCTGCCGCCGTTGTACCGTTGGGAGAGGTAACTCGAGCTCGCAACTCGGCAAAGGTCGCTCCATCGTGTTCAAGATACGAAACAGCTCCCTTCAGAGTCTGCAACACCAGGGCATGTGCGTCCCCGGGAGCGATGCCGCTATCGCGCGCGACGATCTCCATCTGTTCCGCAAGCCAACATATGTAGGCTGGTCCTGAGCCAGCAACCGCAGTCGCGACGTCAACCAACTCTTCGCGGTCAACTCGCCATCCACGCCCACAGCTCATTATAACTTTCTCGACTCTATCTACCTGCGCTGCGGTCAACGAATTGGGAAGAAAAAAAGCGGTGGCGCTCTCCCGCACACGAGCACCGAGGTTTGGCATCGCGCGCGCGATGGCGCGATGATTTAAGCGCTCTTCTAACGCGCCGCATGAAACCCCAGCCATGACTGATAGAACAACTGTCTCCGACGAGAGGGAGTGTCGTATGCTATCGCACGCATCTCCCATATCTTGAGGTTTGACCGCGATAATGAGGATGTCCTTGTCTGAAAGCCGCGGTAGATCGACGGGCCGACATCCGACAACTTCATGGATCTCGTCGTGTTTTGACTTATTTCGCGCGACGAGAATGATATCCTCTCGGGGAACCCCATGCGCTAAAAGGCTCTGCGCTAGCACAGAGCCTAAATTTCCCACGCCGACGATGGCGATCTTCATTGCTTACGCCCTCGGTCAGCATTCTCAACCTCAGCCACACTCCCCTCTTCAAGACCGAGGAAACGGAGCATCTGGTCGACCAGCACCTTATAGTCACGGGGGTCCGCCATATTCAGGCGATACTCATTGAGCACCTTGATCTGGATATCTGAGCTCCACTGCTTCCAGGCCTCCGCTGAGACCGAATCGAAAATTTTTTTCCCCATCTCTCCCGAGAATGGCGGTTTCTCCAAACCAGGAAGCTCTTTCTTGAATTTTGAACACACAACTGTTCTGGCCATAGCACCTCATGTCTTGCGTAGAATCTCTCGTGTTTATGTACAACCAAAAGCAATACCAGGCAACGTTTTCCAAACTCGGCTTAAAGAAATAGCCACCACTCAGTACTACCCGACTCTTGAAATGTCGTCATCTTCCAATGATTCGCCTCCTAGCCACTCCCGCCCCCCCATAGTACCCTGATCAGACCATGTTTATCCCAATTGGCGACGACAATAGACGTCGACTAAAAACCCCTCTCATCGTCTGGCTTTTGGTCGCCATAAATTCCTACATGTGGTTCTTGACTCTGCAAAAGGGTGAGGCTTTTGTAGCTTCCTACGCCGCTATCCCCTATGAAATTACCTTCGGGACCGACATCGTTTCTACCAAATATGTCTCTCTTGAAGGAAATCGCCTTCCAATTCCTCAGGCGCCCGGGCCTCATCCGATTTATCTCACTCTTCTCACCTCTATGTTCCTGCATGCATCGTGGCTGCACATCATCGGTAACATGATCTATCTCCTCATTTTTGGAGATCAGATTGAAGATCGCTTCGGTCATTGTAAGTTTTTATTATTTTACCTCGTCGCTGGCCTCGGAGCTGGAATAGCGCAAGTTTTTGCCGCGCCATACTCGGTCCTACCATGCGTAGGAGCATCGGGCGCGATCGCCGGAGTGCTCGGCGCCTACCTCATCTTGTATCCAGTGAATACTGTTCACGTGTTGATTTTCCGCAGCGTGGTGCGAATGCCCGCGTTTATTGTGCTGGGATTCTGGGGATTGATGCAGATCGGAGGTCATCTGGGTAATCCAGGCGAACACGGCGGGGTGGCCTACATGGCTCATATCGGCGGATTCGTGGTCGGGCTGGCTTGTGGGGTTGTAGCTCGATTAATCGGCTCTTTTCGACGGCAAACAAGACTTTGGTGAACCTAACATTTGCCCCTCGATAAACGGGCTAACCTATTGACGTTGCCACTATAATTCAGGTTATGCCGGAGTAGGAGCACTACAACCCCTCGTGTAGGGGATTCATAAATCCAGCGACCCGCCCTCTCTTTTTACAAATCCGTGACAACTGTGGTGCTCGCTTGTGGCACGTTGAACACCATCACGTATCGTTTACTGGAGGGGAACCATGACGACACGCAAGACCGACACTGAACTTGTTAAGGGAGTAATGAACGGAGAGGAGAGCTGCTTTGTTGAGCTCGTCGAAAAATACGGTTCCAAGGTCTTCAACTTAGCGATGAGGATCACCCGCAATCAGGAGGACGCTGAGGATGTTCTCCAAGAAGTCTTTATAACGGTCTTTAAAAAGTTGGAGAGCTTCCAGCATAAAGCGCAATTTTCCAGCTGGCTTTATCGCGTAGCGATGAATTCAAGCTTCATGAAAATTCGCTCGCGTAATCGTCGGCGCACTGTGTCGATAGAAGATGTGGAGCCAACCATCAAACACAACTGGGTCGGAACTCGAACAGAGATGTATGATGTTGATTTTATGAGTTCACGACACGAACTGCGTGCCGCGATTGAAGCGGCGGTTGAGAAGCTTCCGGAAGATTATCGCGCGATATTTATCTTGCGAGATATCGACGGACTCTCCAATGAGGCGGTTGGCAAGGTGCTCCAACTATCGGTCCCAGCAGTAAAGAGTCGCTTGCACCGCTCGCGACTCATGATGCGCCAAGAGCTGAAGGAACATTACGATGCCTGCTGTAACGGCAGCACCGACGGAGAGCTTGACCCGATCCACGTTGTATAGGCTCCGGTGGAGAAATGACCTAGACCGAATTTTGCGCGAGAGTGCGGAATTTGACGAAGTCGCGGCCCTCGTATTGTCACCCATAGCAGAAGATACTTGTGAGACCAGTTCTACTACTAAGGCCTGGTTCCGGGATGGAACCAGGCCTTTTTTATGACCTCACGTATTCGGACACAATTCAGCCGAAAAACGCAGTGTTTTCCACGCAATAGGCGAGCGCATGTAGGCTCGGTATGTTGCGCTGGATCATAATTCAGCAAAAAACTTCTCGCGCTATGCCGCACTAAACCGCGAAGATCGTTATAATGCCGGCATGACTTTTGTGGCCGGTTTTTACAACTTCTCGATAGAGCTAAATCAGTCCGACCGCGGGCTGTTCGCGGCTTTTCGCCTTAAAACTCCGCGTCATGAATCGGAGTCTCTGGCGCATTTCTATGCCCGAATGATCTCGTTTTTACACTGCTATCGCCAAGGACAGGAATTTACGAGAGACACCTCGGACCCAAAGATGCCCACTATCTGGGAGCGAGATGCTGTGGGCGCAATCCACCTCTGGGTTCACGTTGGATTATGTGACAAGCGCAAACTCGAGGTCTCCCTCAAGCAACATCCCAAAGCCACTCACATGGTGTACTTTTTTGACGAGGTTCAAAAACAATCTTTCTGCCACCACCTGCGCGGAAGCAAGACGAACTGGGTGAAAGACGTCCTGTTTTATCAGATATCTCCGACATTTCTTGAGGAGCTCGCTCGGTATGAGTCGTCGAGCCCACACTGGACCGCCACTATTGTCGACAACCGCCTCTACTTACACGTTGATGGCAATGATTTCGAATCGGAGATCTCTCCGATTGATATCTGGGAAGCCTATCAAGAGTCGCTTAGCGCCTATCAAACTGCGGGAGCTGAGGCCCTCACGTCACCGCTCCCACGTCAGGCGTAGCCCAGCCTAGCCCGCCAACTCTACTCCATGCTTCTCGCGCAGCGAGAGCAGGAGCCCATTCATGGCACTGTCAACCTCTTCATGTTTCAAGGTGCGTTCGGGGCTCTGAAAGGTTACTCGGTAGGTGACTCGTCGAAAGCTCTCTTCAGCCTTGCGAAAATCATCAACTATCACCGCATTCGATAAGCTTGGGAGCTGCGCTTCATGTATCAGTCGCAACACTCTACCCGCCTGCTCTTTCGGATCAATCTGCAAAGTTAGATCTCTCGATATAGCCGGATAATCACTCACTGGTACCGAATCCACTTTCGTCATGTATTTACACAGCAAGCGCACATCGAGCTCCGCGTACATCGCCTCTGCCCGCAGATCACATAGCTCTCGGATGCTCGGGTGAATTACCCCGAAGACGCCGACAACATTTCGACCCATCTTGATCGACGCCTGCATCCCAGGGTGCAGGTAGGGGAACTCACTTTTACCGACGGTGAATGCGGCGCCCATCGAGGCAATCACGTTCGCTATCACCCCTTTGAACAACCGTGCGTGATCTTCTAGCCCTTCCGCTTTGCGCCACTCGCCCTCATTCCAGCGCCCTGCCGACGCGATTGAAAGAAGATCATGCTCATAATCATAGTCGAGCGGCTCTCGCTCACGAGGCTCTTCGGACACTGGAGCGGCCGGAAGAGAAAACACCCTACTAAGATCGAACACTTTGGCTGATGCAACTCCGCGCTTCAGATTCACCGCGAGCACGCTCGCAAGATGAATAATGTTAGTGATCTTCATGTGAGAGTTACTCGCTTCGAGGGAGTTTTTAAGAGCAACATGCTTGGCGCTCACACCTGGATTCAAGCTCTCCAGTAGGGAAACCTCCTGAGCTGAATAGAAGCCTTTCGTGATCACCTCAACAAACCCCGCCCCACACAGAGAGGGACGAACAGTAGCGCCCAAGGTCTCAACCGGATGGCGCTCAGCCAATTCATAGCTGAGAGGCGGCAAATCCTGCCGCGCTCGATTCAAGCTGACTGAACGGGCCACATCCTCGAGGATGTCATCGCGATTCGTCACATCCCATAGCCGCCACGATGGCACAGTGAGAGAGAACTCTCTGTCCTTACCGACACTAGAAATCTCTACTCCGTATCCCAGAATCTTGAGGCGAGTAACAACCTCAAGCTCCTCAAGGCGTGGAAGATCGAGATTTCTTCTCAACCAACTCAGCTGTACGTTTACTTTGCGTTTCTCCGCGGCCCCAGCCTCCGAGTATGAGTACCCAATAACGTGTGCACTCTCAGTGTCCTTAGCGGTTCCTGCTGAACCCCCGGCCAAATAGACCAGGCGTTTGAGAGCCTGCGCGATACCCTCCGGATCACACCCACGCTCAAACGCGTACGAGGCATCAGTTGAAATTCCCATGGCACGAGCGGTTTTTCGAACGCTCACGGGATCGAAAATAGCGGCTTCGATACATACTTTGGTCGTTGACTCACTCACCATGCTGTTTGCGCATCCGATAACACCAGCGACGGCGATAATCTTCTTTCGATCTCGAATGAGAATTGAACCCTCTGGAACCTTATATGTTTTGCCGTCCAGAGCCTCAATCTCTTCCGTCTTGGTGGCCAGATCGATAATGATCTCTCCATCAACCTTGCTGGCGTCAAACGCATGCATCGGCTGACCAAATTCCATCTGCACATAGTTTAAGAGATCGACTATTGGGTGTCGCTTGCCCGGCTCCTCTATAAAGGCGGCCACATCGTTTCGGAGTGGCATCGGGCTCGGCAAGCTCATCTCAAGAAGCGCGTAGCGTGAGCACATGTCGGTGTGGCGCCGTATCAGCACTGATGGCTTACGATCGCTCAACTGCCCAGCGACAGCGGGGATCTTAATGTGTGCCAGAGTTCTGGCCGAGATCTCGCGCGCCGCTCCTAGCGCGTAAAGGTGATCTCCTCGATTAGCCAAGGTTTCGATCGTATAGACGACTCCCGCGTCCTCAGAAACATCCACACCCTTAACTTCAAGCCCAATGTCATCGAGCAGATGTCGCAGCGGGCAGGTATGCGCGGTCTCAGCAGACCACTCCGGTAACTCCAGAATTTTTTCCATCATGCGGACATGAAGCTTCATACAACCTCCTTCAAGACACGAAGATCGTTCTCATAGACCGCTCGAAGATGCGGCAGATTGTACATCTGCGCGGCTAATCGAGACGTGCCCAATCCGAACGCGAACCCTGATACCTTCTCCGGATCAAAACCGAACTCCGTTAGAACATTACGATGGATCATCCCCGCGCCGGCGATCGTCACCCATCCCGCGCCTCCACAACTTGAACATCCAGCCGTCTTGCATATCGAACAATCGATCTTTGGGCCGATACTCGGCTCGGTGTACGGGTAAAATTTCGGAACAAACTGCACGCGACGGCGCTTACCGTACAGCTCCTTAATGATGTGCGTAATTAATCCCATCAAGTTGGAAAGGGTGAGCCCCTCCTCTACCCACACCAACTCGTACTGGTGAAACATCGCTTGGTGCGACGCGTCCTCCGTCTCATTCCGATACACCTTACCGAAGGAGGCGATCTTTAACGGTAGCTTCTTTCCCTCGAATAATGAGCGAGCTTGCAAGAGCCGGGCTTGAACCGAGGTCGTATGCGTGCGTAAAACGTGCCCGGTCTCAGCATAGAACGTATCCTGCATATCACGAGCGGGGTGATGCTTTGGGATATTTAAAGAGTCAAAACAATAGTATTCGGTCTCTAACTCTGGCCCATGCACGCTTTGAAAGCCAAATGGCCGCAAGATCTCTGTAATGCGCTCCTCAACGATAGTAACCGGATGCACCGACCCTAATCCTGGAGACAGCTCGGGAAGTGAAAGATCGAGATATTCTTCGGAGAGTTTTGCTTGCAATGCCCGTGCTTTGAAGGCTGATTCTTTTGATTCGAGACCACTCTCCACACGCGCGCGAAGCTCGTTTAGCAAGGACGCTACCGTTGGCTTTTCCTCGGCAGCGACATCGCGAAGCCCTTTGAAGAGCTCTTTCACAACACCATCCTTCGCTAACCAGTCACGCTTGAGCAACTCGATGTCAGATGGTTGCTGGGCAACTTTTAACTGCTGCTCGAAGCGCTCTATCAGCGCTCGTATAGAAGATGGTGAAAGGTCCGCGCTCATGCGAGTTAATCCTGTATACTTTTCCCTGGTTTTCGCCCCATAAATGTAGGCCAAACAAACCATTCGGTAAAGCGATATGGCGCTCAGTCTCGGGCCCGCCCATGGTGGCGCGCTCCACGCACGTCCATGAGCAAAGCTGGTCTGAAAAGGAGCGCGTAGCAAGGAGCTCGAGTTGGAAGCGAAACGCGGAATGCCTGCGAAAAAACCGCCGGTGTATCCGCTGAGATACACTGAGGATTTTTTCGCAAAGCATAACGAAGATGCAGCTCCCAGATCGAGTTCCGCAGCAAGGGGTATTTTTGGAACCAGTTCTTGAACTGCTTTCAAAAATAGCTTCGTAGCGAGGCTGACGAGATGCGAGGCGAGACAAGGAAAACGAGCGAAAAAACCGCAGGTGTATCCGCTGAGATACACTGAGGATTTTTTCGCGAAGTTTGACGAAGTCGCAGCCCGCATGTCGT
>JAFMIS010000323.1 GCA_017853915.1 bacterium | reverse complement strand
GAAGCTGGCCTACCGCGTCGGGGTCTGAGCTGCTTTAAGTCTTCGAACGGCGCGAAAAGCGGCAGGGGTGAGGCATGCGGCGCTCAGAGCCACCGCGCCCGGAATCACAGATGGACCGAGCCGATCGAATACGAGGCCTATCCCTGAGCCGAGTAAACCTTGAAGCGTGGCGCCTGAGGCAGAGAGGAGCGATAAGCACACCGCCCGATGAGAGCTCGGCACATGAGCATTCAGGATCGTGCTGCCTGCTGTCCATGATGCCCCAAACCCGATGCAGGTGACGATTTGCGCTAGTACGCACGTCATCTGATCTGTGGCTAGACAAAACAGTAGGCCGCCACATCCAAAAAGAACGACTGCTCCCGATAGCGCAAGCTCCTCTAAGTGGCGCACGAGAAGTTTCTTCGCGGCGTAGGCCCCGAGCGCGCTTCCAAGTGACGCCGCGGCGTACACTAGTCCGATGGCAGTTGGAGAGATATGAGCATGAGATAAAAGCGGTTGAAAGGAAAACCACAGCTGTTCGCTTACAACCCCAATCGCCAGGATAATGATGGCAAAATAAAATAAGGCGTGTGAGCTCCGGTATATTCGCATGCCGGTTCTGATGTGCTCTAGGTCAGCAGTTGACTCGGCGCGATCGTACGGGTATTCGCGAATTGATAATGTGAGGAGTATGCCCACGAGAAGCGCAAGCGCTAGGGCTACATAGGGAGCCCACATGGCTGCTTCAAAGAGAAATCCTGAGATTGCGAATGCGACTGTCCTGGACACGTAGCTCGTGATAACCACGTTTCCCATATGTTGCTTGAACGATTGTTCTGCCCCGGCGGCCTTCAGATTGTCGTGTAGAAGGGCTTCCGCCGCGCCGGAGAGCTGAGCCCATCCAAATCCTGAGAGCGCCGCAGCAACAACGAGTGTCGGCAGCGATGGAGCAACGATCATCAGGATCGCAGCGACAGCTCGGGCTAGAAAGCCAAGCAGTACAATTCTTCGCCTGCCAAATCTGTCCGCCCACGAGCCAGTCGGAAGGTCAAAAAGTCCCGAGGTCGCGGTCGTGGTGGCGTGAACAGCAACCGCTGTAGCAAGCGAGAGGTTGTGGGACTGCGTGAGAAAAAACGACCAGATCGATGAATCGACCAAAAATTGGGATGCGGCGAACATGCCGTAGAATCGGAGGATTTCTCGTGAGTTCATGCGAGCCGTCGGCGTGTTCATAGAAGGAAGGGTCTCACAAAGAGTTAGTTGAGAAAAGTATCGAGTATCGCCCTCGGTAGGACAGATCGCGTCGATCTGATCGATATCGACTAAGTGAGTGAGATTGCAGGGTCTCGCAGCTCTCGCAATAGGGTCTCACGTAAAGCTGAGTAAGAGATTGTGAGCGTGATACGCGTTGCGTACGCGCTGAGACAAAGTGAAGAATTCAGAATAGTGAGTGTCATCGTAATTTTTTTTACCGTAGCGACTGAGAGCATGATATAGTGGGTATACATCGTCGTTAATCGCGTGATTTTCGACGGAGTTAATCGAGAGTCTTTATGAACTGTGTAGTTTTTAAACAGCACCTTATGAAACGCGATTGCCGCATTGAAGCGGTTATCGCCGCCGCATATCGCGGAATCGGGAAATCATGGGTGTATGGGGATCGCTCCCCGCAAACCTTGGGGTTCTTCCCAGTGGTAGTCACAACCACGTCCACACAGTTTCATAAGGGTAGAAGTTCTTAATGTAATCGGTAACTCGCTCGCCGAGGCTGAAGCGCCTCATCTCCTCAGACATATCTCTCCTACACACACTTTCTCTAAATAATAACCCCTAGACCGTTTCGACTCTTTCCGGTCGTGTAAGCAGCCTTTCCTGGTCAGTGCGCAGCATGCGCTTTCTCTTCGTGTCGCCACGATGATCCCGCCCCAGCGTCGGCGGGCGATGTTCCCGCAGGTTAACAGGTTCAAATCAAAACAATAGAAAGGAATACAGTCATGAAAGAAGTAGTTAGGTTGCACATCAATCGTCGGCTGCTGGTCTTGACGCGATTTTTCGCGGCGGGATTCGCGGCAGGTACGCCCGGTATCACGGCGCTCTGGGAGGACAAGGGTTTGAGTAGGAGCGATTTTTATCTCTTAGAGATCTTCTTCGCGCTAGCTCTCTTGTTACTCGAGATTGCGACTGGGCGATTCGCTGATCGCTTCGGCAAAGTGGGAACGATGAAGCTAGGCTTTGTCGCACTGACCGTCGCGGCGTTGGTATACTGGAAGGCCTCCGGATTCGCGGGCTTTCTGGTGGGCGAGGTGGTGGCTGCTCTTGGTTTGGCGCTCATCTCCGGAACAGACGAAGCTCTGATGTTCCGAAGTAATGTGGTGCTCGGTCAGGAGAAAGCGCACCAGAGGTGGTGGACATTGTGCGTAAGCTCATCGTTTGTAGCTATGGCGATCTTCGCCATAGTTGGCGCGCGTTTGAGCGAAGTGAGTCTCTCGTCCCCATTCCTGTTGTGCGCTGGTATGCAGGTTTTGGGCTTGGCAGTGTGTTTCGGGTTAGTCGAACCATCTCAGTTAAAGACTGCTGAGGTGGAGCGGCCCGGAGGTACACTGCGGGAGGCTGTGTCAGCGATCGTATTGAGTTCATCGCATATCCGCTGGATGGCGATGGCTCCCGGCTTCGTTGCTGGGCTCAACCAAACGTACCTCTTCATGTATGGAGAGTACTTGGCTGAGTGTGATATTGGTCGAGCTGATACGGGGTACGTGTTCGCGTTGTTTAATCTGGTGGCGGGCGCTTCGGCGATCTGCCTCCGGGGAACAACAGATACACGACGCTCAGTGCGGATTCTGTTCGCGTTGATCGTAGCATTAGCTGGTTCGACGATCGGGCTTGCGAGCACGGTCGGTGGACTTGCCTGGCTCCTCATCCTCCCTCAACAGATGGTACGGTCGGTTTCGAGCGCTCTCTTTAGTCATTCGATTAATGAAGCAGTGCCTGAAGCAGTGCGGGTAACCGCGCTCTCCGTGCGTAACGCTGTCCGAGTTTTACTCTACGTCGCCGCAATGGTGCCGTGGTGGCTCGGAGTGGATTACCTCGGACGATCGGCGATGTTTAGCGTCAATCTGTTGATACTCATGGTAGGCGCGGCGATCTTTTGGGCTACAAGTCCACGAGAGCTTCGCGTGAA
>JAFMIS010000322.1 GCA_017853915.1 bacterium | reverse complement strand
AGTTATAACTCGAGGTCGCGGTGACTATGAGACTTTGACCGAGGAGCGCCTCTCTGCGGTGCCCGTCGAATCAAGAAGCTCGGGCCCCCTCCTAAAGGTTGATAGCTCAAGCGAGGGAACGCGAAGGTCTATCGTGGTGGTTTGCCCCAGCCGCGAGCTGTCATATCCGATTAGCATGATGAAAGACCTGGGAGCCGATACAACTACCGCCGACTTCGGCCAGTTCAACTCGGGAGATATTCTCAAATCTGCTGCCAAATGGATCGATCTCTCTGATTCAGAAACCATCTGGAGGGATTAGGAATGCTCAACTAACTTGCCGTGGGATGCAGCTTGCTGGAGGCGCTTCCGCGCAGCACCCTCACCCCCCTAACCTATTACTAACAGAGCACTGTACGCTGGAAGAACGGCCCTATCTGCAGCCAGAGAAAAGCTATAATAACCTGTACTTTCAAGATATTAAGAGCATCGATTGGCCCTGGATTTTTTTCAAGAATGATTGTTAAATATTGGCGTCATGAGGCGATTTTCTCCTCTCCACCCTTGTGTGGTTTAAGCAGACCGGTAAGATCCCGAACTGAAGGTAAATATGTTACTGGAAAGTTCCCTAACACCGAATGCGACTAGTCCGGGCCCCGGTGAGGGTCGTAGGTTCAATTGGTGTGACGCGCAGCTCGCCTTTCTTCTTGGGGCTTTTAAAGAGCGGGGTTGCATAGGCGATAACACGCTAAGTGTAAATTTCACGAGGGGCTACGCCGGAGATCATGCTCCGGTCTCCAACATCTCGGTTACTATCAATCTGGAGAATGGCCGACCTCTGGCTTCCTATCATTTGATTGGCGAGATTTCGCCGGAACTAATGAAGGAGATCTTGAGTCTCCTCATACATGGTAAGGTCATACCTGGTAAGGGGGTAACATTCACCCCTCTGGAAATCGCGCGCGAATTATACGAAAAGATCAAGCCTGCTTCAGACCTCAGAACCAGCGCTCTGCCCGAGTATCCGTGGGTATCCAAACGGCTGCTCGAATGTGTAAACGACGAGCGTCATGTCGCGCCGATGATACACGTAATTCCAACGCTTAAGGATTTCCTCGACTCACCGAATGCTAGTCTTTCTCGCTTCTTTTGCGCGAAAGAAGTGGATGGCCTGCAGTGGAAGCTAGAAGCTGAAATTGTTGAGGCGGAGCGCCGCGCCAAGTTCGGCGTGTTTGTTACCGACGCCCAAGAGATAATGCACCATCAACGATTTTTTGAACTGGTCGGTACGAATCTAGGCGCGGAGCTACCCCTTGCGGAATGCAAAAAAGAACTCATCCTGCAGACCTATCGAGCCATGGAGGTTTTCTGGAATTCGGGACCAGAGGCTTTTTGGCAGCACGTGGAATCAGAAAACTCAACAACTGCGGAGGAGATGGATAATGCCTCCGAACCTCCAGCTGGCGACGGAGCGTTAGCGGATTTTATGGTGCACCATTTTGAGCCGGAATGTACGCGTAGAGACCGACACTCACAGGCTGAGGCGCTTTTCTTCCCCGGTGGGCACCAAGGCGGAGTGCTATTATTGAGAAACAGCCCATCTGAGGAAGACGTGCGAGTATGGTGGTCTTTTCAAGACGTAGGGAACCTCTCGGATCCCACAAATCCAACTCGACAGGACATCCTCGCATGCATGAAAATGCTCACGGCGATTGACAGCGACGAGGTTCGCCTCTCTGCAATTGATCGACTCGATACCCTTAAGAGCCAGCGGGACTCCCGTGCCGCCTCCCTCGATAGTTTAGTGGGAGAGGCCTGCGTCGAGAGGCTCTCGACAATACCAGGCATCGTGGTCGAGCCCATACCCCCAAGGGATCCTCAAGAAATCCTCTTGGTATCTCGTGGTACGAGGTTGATGCGCGTGAGTCTGTTGGACCGTTCGATCACTCGAAAGCATCCGGAATTTTTTGACCGAGTCTACATTGGACTGGAGAAGGATGGGTCAATGCGCTTCTGGGCCAGGAACCAGCTTAACGGCCTTTGTCGCTGCGATGCATCCGCTGCAGCCGTACAGGCAGCCGGGGGCATCGATTCTACTCTAGAGAAAGTTAGCTCTCGCATCGCCGCTCAATGGCAGAGGGGTTACATTCCGGTTCAGAAGGCTTTTCTTGATCTGGCCCGACGAGACGACGATCGGAGCTGGTACTCTCACTATGGAGACCCGGTGCATGGATCACTCCCGGCTACGGACGACCTGCAGGGACAGTTCATGTACGATACCTGCGCCAAGATAGCCTGCAAATACGCCTCTATCAGTGGCGGCGAGCCTAGTCACAGCACCGTCAACTGGCTTGGCAGGGGAGCTGTCTCAATCGAGCTCGGGATGTCGAATGAGCCATTCTCGATAACACTGATGCTTCAAGACGGATGCGTAACATCCATAAAACTAGCCCCCCGCGAGCAGGTAGGTGAGAAGGGCGCGGCAACTGCTGACGGAATAGCCTTTGCATGCCAGCTACCAATACACACTGGAGATGGCCCCAGCTGCGCCAAGGGTCGAGAAAAACTGGTCTCTATCATGATGATGTTCGATGATTTAATCACTCGGGCCGACCATGCTCGCCGAACGGGAATCGACATCAATCTGGCTGACTCGCCACTCCACAATTTCCTGGGTCAAAACTTCCGAGCCATCTCTAGCTTGGATTAGTCGAGGCTAGTTCAGGAAGAGCACGCTGAGTATTACATCAGAACTCCCGACGCCGAGCGGGTCGTGACGCGTCGAGTGCTCACCGCGCTACACAGAGGGGAGTTTTTTAAAATCATGGTACTTTGCCGTTGACCTTCCCCCAGCCGTACCGGATACTCTGCAACCACCCCCAAGCCTCTCACCGGATACATTTGCTGTTGTCCCATGGAAAACGCGCGCCGATATCGAGACAAAAAGAACCCGTCAGCCGCGCCCTCAATTCCTGGCCGAGTACCCCCTCAATCTCTTGAGGCAGAAGAGTCCGTTTTAGGAAGCATCCTTCTCGACAACCAAGCGATCAACGTATGCCTGGAGCGCATTCGAGCAGAAGATTTCTATAAGGCTGCACATCAAACCATTTTCGAGGCGATGACAACCCTCTCGGACAAGCGGGAACCGATCGATATCGTGACCCTTGGTCAGCAGTTGCGCTCGAT
>JAFMIS010000321.1 GCA_017853915.1 bacterium | reverse complement strand
CCATCTCGCAAAGTAGTATCGAATATTTTGATGTTCACGTTTTGCTTTGAGCTCATACAAATGGCCTAACTGGATATTTATCTGACTTCGCGAACTCAGATATCTCCGATCCGCTACTTACGTCCCACTTTGCTTTCTACCTTAGAGATCTCTGTCGCTCGGTTCAACGCAAAACTGAGCATTATCCCCCATGCTGACTTCATTTCTGAATCGTCTTCATAGCTATGTTGTGGCTGCTTCCCGGTACCATGGTCCCTCACTACTCCTTCGAAGGAATTGAGTCACAAAGGAATCGTTTCATGGGAACAGCGCGCAATGTGGATATCCCGATCCCACAATCATTCTCGTGGCACGGTAGCTTTAGCAGAAAGCGCCGCCTGATGGACGACTCGGGCATTCGCGCTATTCTCGGCATAGCTTCACGACCTGGGATACTCTCTTTTGCTGGAGGATTGCCCGATCCGAAGCTTCTGCCAATTAAGGAGATCTCTGAATGCAGCGAGACCGTCTTGCGAGACCACGGATTCGCCGCGCTGCAATATGGAGTTGCCGATGGCGTGCGGGTTTTGGCTGAGCAGTTGAGCAACCTTTCAATTTCCAAGGGAGCGGATTGCGCCCCCCATAATATTATCCCAACGACGGGGTCCCAGCAGGGCATCGACCTCATCGCTAACGTCTTTCTTAATCGAGGAGACACTATCGCGGTCACTTCGCCAACGTATTTGGGCGCACTCCAGATCTTCTCAGCATTTGAGCCTCGCTATGTGCAGGTTTCATGTGACGACGAAGGGCCGCTCCTCTCTGACGTTGAAGCCGCACTTCGCGAAAAGCCGGCTTTCTTCTACGTGGTATCTATGTTCCAGAACCCAACCGGAGTGACGATATCTCGCGCACGAGGAGAAGCTATCGTGGGGTTATGTCACACTTATGACGTCCCAATCGTTGAGGATGCCGCCTATCAGGAGCTATTCTACGACAGTGAGCCCGTGAGCTTGCGCTCGATCGAGTCCTCAATGCTTCGGGAAAATGGTGCCCGGTATGAAGACTGTGGCCGAGTCCTCTATCTTGGAACGCTCTCCAAGGTGATGTCTCCAGGATTACGAGTTGGATGGATCGAGGCTCCCTCGGTGGTTGTGCGTGGGATAGCGTGCCTCAAACAAGGTACGGATCTGCACTCTGGAATTATGAACCAATTCATCGCGGCTGAGTTCCTAAAGACGCATGCTGCTGGGTATTGGACACGACTCCGAAAGGCCTACAAGGAACGCCGAGATCAGGCTGTTGAGTCGGTGCGAAAGCACATCGGCTCAATCGCGCACGCCTGCACTAATCCGCAGGGTGGCTTCTTCCTGTGGCTGGAGGTAGCCCCAGGGATTGACACCACTAAGCTACTCCCAATCTGCGTTGAGAAGTTCGGCGTAGCCTTCGCTCCCGGCGCCCCGTTCTTCGCCCTCAATCCCTCCTTACATACGTTACGAGTGAGTTTTTCAAATCTCTCCCTTGAGATGATCGATCGGGGAATTTGCTCCCTTGGCCAAGCACTTAGGTCGTAGTGAGCACGTCCAGTGAAACTCGATAGTGCTTCATATCTCACGGACCATAGACTGTGGCTGTGACTACAGCGCAAAGGGCCTGGCTACGGGTTGGAGGCATAGCCAGGCCCTCGCTTATCGTCGGTCTAGATACTCTCGTAACCGCGGAAGCTCGAAAGCTGAGCACCGTCTCCCCGTTTACGAGCTATCATCACAGAGGGGCCTCCTGCCCGTTCCCACGTTTTTATAACCTTGAACTGCTCTATCGCGCGATAGAAGCTCTCATGTGATCCATCCACGAGTAGCGTTGCGTGCGCAAAGGTGAAACGGCGTAGCCCCTCCGGCCCCACAGCCTCCTCTGGGATCTTATACACTGAGTTTTCAAAAGCGATTAACGAGAACTTCTCCCTCTCGCTAATAAAGATACCCACGTCACGATGATCCGCCGCGACCGCGAACAGATTCCGACCAAGAGTGGGGTCTTGGCAAAACGCCTCAAAGGTTGGCATCAGAGCGACCGGTCGGGTTGTCTTGAGACCCGCTGGAAGCTCAAACATATCCTGCCCTACTCCTTGCACCCAAAATCCGAGCCACATTGAGGGCTCCATCACACGAAAAAGGTCTTGCATTGATTCGGTGAGGGTGCGAACGCCTCTGATAATTGGCTGATACAGGTAGCTCAACTGTTCAGCTACATCCTGCGGGATTACTTTAAAACCATCACCCTCCTCAGAGGCCTGGTTACAATACACAAAGCGCTCATTCCCCCTCTCCGAACGCGCTGAAACCCACAGCTGCTCCAGCTTACCATCAGCTCCATTTACACATGTACTCTCGACATTGGTATCAGAGCCTGCCCACAGCGAAGAGAGGCTGCTCTGAACCGGTGTCAGCCGCCCTTCATGGCGAGATGGTTCCTGTCTTGTTGGATCGAAATGCATATGACTCCTTCTTGAAAGAATAGGCACTCAGACCGTCTCTTCTTGTGAATAATTAATCAATCACTGAAACGAGGGAGCGAATGGCGAACGCGTCCACACCAAGAGAAATGAAATCAGAGGTGTGTTGAACCTTTACTGCTGGTTAGGACTGCGCACTCGATCAATTCAGATCAGGATTGGCTTCAAGAGGGGCGCTCATGTAATCGGATTAGTTTTCGGGACGTTCGAGAACAGCTCGCGAAGCAGCCTCCAGAGAGGAAATGGTTTGGCACGTTTGCCATGATGGCACTCTCGTTGGCGAGGAGATATCACGTTGCACACGTTTAATATGCACGTTCCTCCCATGGTTCAATACCGTGTAGTTTACTTTGGGCATGGGCGAGATCCCCCCTGTATATCATCCTCGACCACCAGGCAGGTTCAAAAGCAGGATCTTGGCGGGATAAACTTATCGAGCGATGAAAGGCCGTCACTTGGAATTGTGGCCGCTCTCGGTATGACCACTGTGGCGCTAATGGGCGACATGCTCTGGCAAGCGAGGGCCTCTACGAAAAGCTCGTATGCATGTGGGTAAAACCAATACAAAGAACTTAAGCTCAAGAAATTTTTGGTCGACAGCTCATGTATGGTGAAGCTTTGCCAGGGCCCCTCAAGGGTGGGGTCAAAGAAGAGTTGTTCAGCTCGCGGGAGCGTGTTGGTT
>JAFMIS010000320.1 GCA_017853915.1 bacterium | reverse complement strand
CAAGCGCCGATGCCACTGAGCCTCCCCTTTTTGTGAGGACAGATGGAGCAGTATGAATGCACGGCCTTGATACTGATTGAGGATAAGAGCCGCGCGATGGAGTAGGAAGTGCGCCGGATTTGATGTCTTGTAGTATTTTCAGAGCTCTCACCGACTGTGATACCGCTCCGTCTATCCAGAGTAGGCTCCCACCCCCTGTCTGTGTGCTTTCTCCACGCGATGGCATGGTCGGCAGAACGACGTGTGATATTATTATTCCCTGTTCGGTATTTTTGTCAGAGGAAACCGCCGCATAGTAGTCGCGGGCTGAAAAAACCTGAACCGGTAACGACTGAGGGGGTAGGGATTCCATAGTCGTGTGGCGAGGGCGCGCGGTGGCGCGCCCTCGCGCCATTCGTTTTAGGCTGCTAGCGAAGCCTTAATAGCTTCGATTCTATCGATCACAACCTTCTTGTACTGTTCGAGGAGGGCCTCTGACTCGGCTTCGAAACGCATCACCAAAACGGGTTGTGTGTTAGAAGCCCGAACGAGGCCCCAGCCCTTGTCGAACGTCACGC
This sequence comes from bacterium, assembly GCA_017853915.1. Taxonomy (GTDB): domain Bacteria; phylum Bdellovibrionota_C; class UBA2361; order UBA2361; family OMII01; genus OMII01. Next base: position 2,633 of record JAFMIS010000320.1, on the reverse strand, counting down.
GCACTCCATCAATCGTGTCGACTTTGTACTCCTTAAAGGCAGCTTGTGCCTCCTGAGCGATCTTGAACTTAATCGCCTCTGGACAATCGACGCGCATCTCTGGAGTGGAAACCATCGGTGGAATCCCATCCAGTAACGAGGAGAGCGGGCCTGAGTGAGAGCTCATGATTTCGACCAAGCGAGCCGAGGAGTAGAGAGCATCGTCAAAACCGAAGAATCGATGTTTAAAAAAGATATGACCACTCATCTCTCCCGCAAGGTCGCCATTAGTCTCCTTCAACTTACCCTTAATCAGGGAGTGTCCCGTCTTCCACATAATCGCGTTCGCGCCGCGGCTCTTTAGATCATTAAAGAGCTGGCTTGAGCACTTAACGTCGGCGATGACTGTAGCGCCAGGTTTCTCCTTGAGAATCGAGCGCCCGTAGATTAGTACGAGCATATCTCCGAATACTACGTCGCCTTTTTCGTCAACGACACCGATCCGGTCGGCGTCCCCGTCCCAGCCGATTCCGAAGTCCGCTTTGGAATCCCGTACGGCTTTTACGAGGTCTTTAATGTTCTTGAGCTCCGTTGGATCGGGATGATGGTTCGGGAATCTGCCATCAGGTTCGCAATACAGCTCCTGAACTTCCACGCCGAGACCTCGCAGGACAGCAGGTCCGACCATACCCCCTACGCCATTACCAGCGTCCACCACAACCTTTAACTTTCGAGGTCCCATGTGAGGGCGACAGTTATCGATGAGATAATCGATGTACTTCTGAGTGATCTCAGCCTTTGAGATTGAGCCGCGAGCTGTGGCAACGGGCCGAGTCAGGACAGCCTCGCACCGTCGCTTCAGATCCTGGATATCGGCTCCCGAAAGGGTTTGTTTTCCTAGCAAGATCTTGAACCCATTCATATCAGGGGGGTTGTGACTTCCAGTTACCTGTATGCCACCGCCAAGTTCCAGGGTGAAAACGGAGAAGTAGAGTTGTGGAGTAGGACCCTGTCCCGTGAGAACAACATCAAGCCCCTCGTCTGCTATTCCGTTCGCGAGGGCTTCGGCATAACCCGGAGAGCTGAGGCGGCAATCGTGGCCGACCCCGATGCGATTGAGACCGTGTTCCCGAGCCAAAGTTCCATAGGCCCGCCCGAGAATTCTGGCGAAGTCATTTGAAAGCTCTTTATCCACTGTGCCGCGGATGTCGTACTCTCGAAAGATTACTGGATTGATCTGCATGGCTAATTTCCTCCGTTAAAACTTCTTATCCACTGAATGATTTTTGAATAACTCCGTTGAGAAGTAGGTGGCCAATTTTTCGTCGGTCTTCTGTTTCTGAATCGCCGCTCGCGCCTCCTCTCGAAGAGCTTTTTGAGTCTCTTCATCAGGCTCGTCCTCATCCCCGTCTCGCGCGGCAAGTCGCTGCTCTACGAAAAAGATATGCGTACTATCTCCTGAAACAAGAGCTCCGCTATGTGCGCCCTCTTCAACTGCCAGTACCGCGTCAAAAACGTCACTGCTCAGGTCCTTCTCCGCCACGATTCCTAAAAGGCCTCCATCCTCCCGATTTGGGCCATCGGACATTCGTTTGGCAACGTCGCTGAATTGCTCACCGCGCGACAGCGCGTCTAGAATCTCCTGGACACGAGCCTGGACCTCCTCAGGCGACCGGCCCACCGAGGAAACCGCAATATCTCGTAATTTTAAGGAGGCGCCCTCGTGTTTCGGGCTCGGTTGATTTTTCAGGTACTCGTCGATCTCGTTATCAGATACGCTCACCCCTCCTCGCATGATGGTCGAGGCTAATTTTGTGCGCAGGATGTCAGTGCGAACTTGGCGCCTGTACCATTCTATCGATTTCCCCTCTTTGGCTAGAACAGATTCGAATTGGGCTCGAGAGAGAGAGTTGCGAGAGGCGACCTCGTTAACATAGTCCTCCACCTCCGCGTCAACGACGGACACGCGCTTTATTGTCGCCTCCGCTTCAAGGATTCTCTCAAACGTCATGGCCTCAAGGGCCTTTTGAGCATCCGTGTCATGGGCGAGTCCCTGCAGGGAAACTTTGCGGGGAGGAAGTAGGCGAGAGCTTAACTCGCTCAAGGTGATCGGTTTTTCATCAACCGAGGCGATCACCGCATCGATGACGATCTCTTTGGATGGCGCAGCCGAGCTTGGCTCTCTTCGAGGCGCCGCCCATGCGGGCGAGCAGCACCATGCGACTACGAGAGCGGTTAGGGGCACGAGCTGGCGGTTTGCCCTCTTCGTTAAGCGCTGTGCGCTCTTAAGTGTTTGATTTTCGCGGAAGTCTTTGTTGCCCACCATCGAGGGCAATCGTAGTCGCTTGCGACTCAGGAGGCAAGTCAAAGCGCGGAAAGTTCCAAAGCGACAGGTATATCGGAATTGACAGAAATCCCGAGAGAAAGGAACCCCCTCCCGGAGGGCGAAAAGGAATCTACTTGTGTCGAAGATACACGACCCCCATTGAGCTTGCAGCCATTTTTTTTTGAGACAGCAAAATACTCACAAGTTCCGCCAGTATAATCCGTAGGGCCAACTAAAGAAGCATAGCGTGTTCAGCTGTGTGATGATCGACTTTGAGGACCGTAAAACAAAAGCATCGAGTACTCGCTCGAACGAGAGACGACAAGCT
>JAFMIS010000319.1 GCA_017853915.1 bacterium | reverse complement strand
CTGTTCTTTCATAGGGCGAATTATTGGGTCAAAACCACGTCAATGTTGAAGTTAAAGCGAGAGCCGGCGCGAGATGACTTTGCGTCCACTTTGGCGAAGACCTCTTTTTTAGCTGAAATGACCTTCTGAAAACGCTCAATGGCTGCCAGGTCGCTTGCTGTACCCGAAAGCTGGGCTCGGATACCTGATACCTTCAGAGAGGTGACGGCGATCTCTGATGCATCGGGTAACACGCGAATGATATCCAAAAAGACATCAGATGGAGACGACTTGGCCCGAGAGCCAAAAGCTCCCAACTCCTCCGCCAATTTATTTTCCTCCTTTAGTAAGGTCTCACGAATCGAGCTTGGGGAGGATGAGAACGTAGGAATCAGGCGCTGGATCTCAGCGGCAAGGGTATTCTGGGCCGATCGAATCGTATATTCACGAGCACCATACACAACGGCAAGAGCTACCATCACTCCGATCGCCGCCCGTGCCATGAATCTTCGGGTATTAAAGAGCGCCCTTAAGAACTCCCCGAAACGAGGCGTAAACGAGAACTCTCGAGACCGGAAATTTGAGAGTGGGGATGTGAGCGCGTCATCCTGCGCGAACATGGCGCTCAAGGGCGCCAAGCCGATCTGGCCCTCACTTGAGCGAAATAGCTCCTTGAAGGGAAGACCCTCAAGGGGTCGGCCAAATATCTGTTGTGAGTTCTGCGTCTTTACCTCTCGCCCGAGCAGGAATATCTTCTCTATGCGGGTGTTATAGCGGCGTTCCGCGGAGGCGAGTAGAACCTTGATCGCGGTGAAAATATGTTGAAATTGGTCGCCGCGAGTATCGGGTGATGCTGCTGATAAGATCTGAGACGCATAGACCGACCTCTCGACCCGAACCTCGCCATTGATGTACAAGGCAATTGCGTACTCATCACCACGATTGAGGACGAGAGCGGAGTTGGTGGTGAAAAAACTCTTCCCTATATGAAAGGCTGCGCCGATGGCGCTGGAGGGAACCGTCAGGACATTTGGCTCGAGTCCAGCCGCTTTACAGATCTCAAGGATATTCTGGACCACCAGGCGCGGAAGAATGCCGATATGAACATCGAACTGCGGCGCGCCTCCAGCCTGAGGTGTCTGTTGAGGGATCGAGATCGGGCCCAAAGATGAGTACTGGACGAAGAACTCATCCAGCTCAAACGGGACAACATCTTGAACCTCGAGGTCCACAATCCGATCCAGGTTCTTGGGATCGCCAAACGGCAGATCTAAATTGAGAGCTAAATGTTCAGCCTGGGGAAGTATGACTGATGAGCTGGACCACACCGGCTCGAATGACTGGATAACTCGGCGAAGCTCATCAACTGTTTGCCACACCACACCACTCTCAGCCCCCTCGATCGGGACTGACTCCTCGGCTAGATTTTGCGGTCCGCCTGTACTGGAGTTCGGTGTCGAGGAATGGAGAACTCGGCGAAGGTCCGTTGAGCGCAGTAGTGCTCGGTTGGTAAACAGGGGAAGCTTTGCGGTGCTCCGACTCAGAACCTCCACATTAGTGCCCTCAACCCGCGACAGGGTAAACTCGCACGGTTGATAGCTCAGATCGATCGATAAAATACACTGCATACAGAGTCAAAGTACTGCTAGGACAAACTTCGAGCAAGGTAGTTTGTAGGCGAAAGGGAGAAGCTAGTTGCCCAAGATCCTTTGCCAAAATCCCGGCCGAGGAGACTTCTCGGCAGGCTGGTAGAGGTCCTCCTGAGCGCCACTAGCGCTAGTTCCGTCAGAATCAAGCGGACATGGACGGCGCGGCTCAGTGCCCTTGACAAATACCTCCGCGGCTATGCTTTCAGAGGGGCACCCCTCGGTCGCGAGACCCCCAGAGCGCACGTCGATCGATTGAAAAGTTACACCTGGTGGCGCGATAAACTGACTCTCCTGCAGGAATGGCGCAGCGCAATTCAAAAAATCAGCCCAGATTGGCACTGCAGCCGCGCCGCCGGTTAGCCCAAGGGGCGAGTTGTCGTCGAAGCCAACCCAGACTCCGACGGCTAGATTAGGAGTAAAGCCAACAAACCAGGCGTCGCGGGCATTATCGGAGGTGCCGGTTTTTCCAGCCGCTGGGCGTTGAAAACCCTTTGCGCGTATTCCACGAGCGGTGCCTCGTTCAATAACTCCTTGAAGGATGTTGGTCAGGACAAACGTCGCGTTCTCCTCAGCCACGCGCTCCTCAGAAACCGGGACGGAGGCAAGGCGCTCGTTCTCTCCATCGAGAGCGGTGATGAAGAGCCGTGGGGTGACATACATACCTCCATTAGCCAGAGCCGCATAGGCCGCGGTCAGGCGTAAAAGGTTTGTATCGAGCGCTCCCAGGGCGAGAGCCGGTACCTCGTTCACTTGAGGAGCCAAGCGAAATAGGGAAAGGGTGCGTTTGAGCGTTGAAATGCCGATTCTTTCCGCTATGTACAAGGCTGGCATGTTGAGGGAGTGCTCGAGGGCGTAGCGGAGGGTTACATCGCCCCTGAATTCGTGATCGTAATTCTCTGGATTCCAGGTTTTTTTGTTTACCTGGAGCTCCATCGGCTTGTCCTCCAGGATGCTCGCGGCTGTAGCTACCTTGTAGGAGTTCAAGGAGCCGTCCAGAGCGCTGAGGTAGAGAAAGGGCTTTACCGTTGAGCCGATCTGTCTGGTTGATTGACTGACTCGGTTAAACTGGCTCGCGCTGAAGTCACGGCCACCCACCCAGGCCTTTACAAGTCCGGAGTGGGGCTCGATGGCGATCAGAGAGGCTTGGGGGCCACCATCATGACTTTTAAGTTTGGGGTGCGAGGTCTCAAGCGCCGCTAGTCCCGCCTCTAGCTTGCGCTCAGCGCACTCTTGCATACCGAGATCGAGCCCGGTGTACACCGCAAGCCCGGTGGCGTGGGCGACATCTAAGTCGATGCTCTGCGATAGCTCGGATTCCAGCGCGGATGTGTAGAATGGCGCTAGCCGCCGGTGTTCCTGTTGATTGACCGTGCGGACAGGACGCTTGACCGCAACTGCGTACTCAGCCGCCGATATATGCCCCAGCTCAACAAGTTTCTGTAGCACTAGGTCTCGTCGTTCCCGAGCTCGCTCAGGGTAGCGGCGGGGATTGTAAGAGCTGGGCGCTTTGATCATCCCAGCCAACGTAGCGGCTTCCTCGACTCGGAGATCTTCGAGTTTCTTGC
>JAFMIS010000318.1 GCA_017853915.1 bacterium | reverse complement strand
TCCTCTCCGTGTTCGGCGAGCCACGGCTGATAATCCCCGCGACGCGCAGGTAGTGGTGGGTGATGGCAAAACCGCTGTAGGAGAGGAGGAGCAGGTCGTGCCAGGGGGCCCAGAGCCACGCTATGACTACGCCCCACCGAGTAAAGTCTCTGGACTCATGCGCGAGATGGCGCTCGTAGCGGAGTTCGGAAAATCATCGATCCCTGGCTACCAGATGAGCGAGAAATTCAAAGGGCAGACGGTTGTGAGTGATGGAGCAATTGTCGCCAAGATCGATAGGATCTTTGTCGGCCCGAACCTCTGGGGATACGTACTCGACGCTACCAATTTGCTTGATCAGTCTCAAAAAATTAACCCGGCTACCTTTAGAATTGACGGAACGAGAGCTGTGTCGGCCTCCACGTGGGAGCTGTCGGCCAGGCCGATGGACGTCGAGCAGCAGGTAGCTAACAAGCACAACACCAAGGTCTACATAGTAACGAGAGCTCGATAGGACGATAGTATGTCGCAGTTTCTGAAAGATTTAGGACTAAAGCTACGACACGATCGGAAGACGCAGGTATGCGCCGGCCTGGCGGTTGTTGCCATCGCGTTTGTGGTGTTGAATGACGGCAATGCGCCCCGTCGAATGCGGCAGAATCCGAAGCCACAGGTAAGTGTGGGAGCGAACGATCCAGACGAGCGATGGAAAGATTTAGTGGATAGGTTCACGAAAAACCTCACTGAATTGAACGCAAAGACCGATACCCTTACCGAGGAGATGAACCGTCAGAAAGAGGATATGAAGAACATGGAGGTCACGACCTCTGAGATCTTCAAAAAGATCCTCGAGCGGTTGGCCGAGGTGCAGAATAACAATCCAACTCAAACAGTCGTAAACACCGCCCCGGAAAACCTGGGTGACGTAACCGATTCCGGAATGGGATCGGGGGTCTCTCCGGATGAGCTCTCTGGCATCGGAGACGCTCCGGCTGTCGCGATCGCCCCACCCCCTCAGCCAAGTCGACCACGACTGGCAGCTCTTATGCCGGGTGACTCGGTGCGGGTCAAGTTGCTGGCCGGTGTGAACGCTCCCACAGATGGAACCCCATATCCCGTGGTCCTTAAGTTGATCGGCGACGTGGTCGGACCAGATGGTAATACTGTCCCACTCGGAGAGGCTCGCATTATCGCGGCCGCTCAAGGTTCGCTCACGGATCACCGGGTGTTGATGCGCTTAACTCGTTTGAGTATCCGGTTACCGAATGGTCGCAGAAAGGAATTCCAAATTGATGGATGGATCGTCGGTGAGGACGGTATTCGTGGAATGGAGGGCGTGCTGCAAGATCCCCTTGGAGCCGCTATAGCGGGAGCTGGCGCCGCTGGCGCTCTTAGTGGTATCGGGCGCGGTCTTGCCGCGGCTAGTCAAAACACCCTTACCTATTCGAACGGTACTCAGAGTCAGACGGTCGACGCAAGCAACATTCCGCAATACGCGGCAGGATTAGGAGCGGCCTCGGCCGCGAATGAATGGTCACAGATCATCAAGGATCGTTTGGGTCAAATGGTGCCGGTAGTGCAGGTGCTTTCGGGGCGTGAAGTGACGGCTGTGTTTTCGCAATCACTTGCTATCCCAGATCTACTTGAGCAGGTGGATGATGATCCATCAGTGGTATACGCATCGTTGGATTAGAGAAGCGAGGAAGATATGAAGCGTTTACATAAAATTATACTTCTCTCAGTCGTAGCACCCCTCTCGGCGTGCAGCTCACTCGGAGCGGTGTTAAATCCATTCTACGAGTCTCCCTCTGAGGTGGCGTACTTTGGCGAGAAGAATGACGCGGCTCTGAATAACGAGGGCGGAGCTGGAAAAGCTGGGCGCGCGCGGGAAGCGCTTGAAGCCATGGGTACATACCAGCGAGCGGCTGCGCCGCAACCAACAAATCCAGTTATGCAGCCGGCGGTTGTGAGACTGATGTGGATCCCTGATCACCTAAACTCTCACGGGGATCTCGTGCCAGCGCATTATTACTATCTAAAGGTCCGCAAGGATTCATGGGCTGTTACCGACGCGTTTGAGCTTGAGGCTCAACTCAATCAGAGCACTGGGAACGCCAGCTCGATTGGCTTTGTTAATCCGGAGGATATGCGCTAATGCGTGCGACTCTGGCTCTCACAATCGTATTGCTCGGTGGGGCAGTTGGTTGCGCAAGCGGCTTTAAGCCCTACGATCCTATCGACCACACCAAGCGAACGATATTTATGCCATCGGTTCGGGCAGTTGGCCCGGAGCCTGTGTACGCACGTACGCGCTGGGTGTACGCCCCTGAGGTGCTGCCGAATCGGGAACGTGAGGGGGATAGTGAGGGGCCTGCGCTACGAGGATCTCCTAGGTTGCGCTCGGTGTTTCACCTAGCCCTTAAGAACGCGACGTTGGAGGAAACGGCTCGCGTGCTGGCCGCGACTTCACGTTATTCGAGTTATACGGCCCCATCTATCGCGTCCGAGAAGATTTCCGTCGATAACCTTGGAACGATCGATGAGCTCGCGCAGATCATTGGTAGCAAAGCCCATGTCCAGGTGATTGTGGATCACCAAAACAAGGAGGTTCGTTTCTTGGCCGCTCGTGGGGAGCAGCCAAGGCTTTTCGAAGAGTAGGTTTTCATGAGTATCAATCGGTTAACTCGCCAAAGGTTGTTTCAGGACGAGGAGCTCTTCAATAAGTTGCTTCCATTCGCGAAGTACGATGAGGAGTTTGAGCTCTTCGTGCATACTGATGCCTCTCTGTGGTCGATCTGGGAGCTTCAACCAAAGTGGATTACAAAGGTATCAGACGCGGACGCTTTTCAATTGTGCGAGCGTGTTCAAGAGATGCTCGACTCCCTTGAGCACACCATATCCGCTCAGTTCTGTTGGATAACGACCTTTGATGTAGAGGATCTACTGCGTGATTGTATAAACCGATACCCTCTCTCCGGCCCTGCTGGTTGGATGGCGCGTCGTTGGGTTCGTTCGATCCGTTTCGCTAGTCAGAGTCGCTCGCTTCATCGACGTCCTCGAAAGCTCCGTCTGTATGCCTGTTTCCGTTATGATCCGCCCTGGCCCGATCGTGGCTTCGCCCAGCAATTGGCGCGCCAGCTCAAGATCTTTTTTCAGGGCGCAGTGGGTGTCGCGGCTGATCAACGCCGAGCGGAGTTTAAGGGCTTTGCCAACAAG
>JAFMIS010000317.1 GCA_017853915.1 bacterium | reverse complement strand
TGGGCTGGCCGTATGGGTCTTTTGTTTGGGTGCAACTATGTGCAATCCCCAGGGTGTGGAGCTTCACAGAAGTATTCTTAAGTTAGGAGGTAGTACATACTTCATGAGACTGAACTCGGAGTGGCTTCCCCTTAGTTTTGGAAGTGCAGAGGGGGTTCTCTTTCTTTCAACATTCGGAGTAATCATCGTCGGGACTATTATGAACTGGGGCTCCTCTCGATGGCGAACGTATGATCTACTTAGCGCCACTACTTTTGGCTACCTCGCGATTTCATCAGTACGGATACTACCATTCTACGCTATTGTCATGGCTCCTATACTGACCCGATCGCTCGACAGTCTGACCCGGCTCTCCTGGCTTATATCCGCACCAAGCATCAGGCTTCTAGTTCGCCCGCTTTCGATCCTTAACTCCCGTGAGAAGAAACTCTTTCGTGGATCTATCGTGCTCACAGCCATGGTAGTAGCCCTTCTGAGCGACGCGCTCATGCGCGAAAAATTATTGTTCTTTTCTGGGCCGTTTGGGCCCTCTTCCACGACATACCCCTATCAGGGCGTTGCTGAGCTTGTGGCCTTAAGTACAGGCTCATCGGAACCCGCAATTGTGATCACGCATCCCGACTGGGGAGGTTTCGTCGTACAAGAAAGCATGCGCCGTTTGACCCCCACGATTGATGACAGAAACGGTCTGTTAGGCGAGGACGAGTATCGCGCGTTCTTCGATGCTATTCAGACTCCAGAGGGCCTGATGGCTTATGCCCGAAACAAAAAAGCACGATTTCTTCTTCTTCCGACCAGCCTCGCGGTACACGCGGATCTAATGCGAGACAATCAAGTACGGCCTATAATTCAAGATTCGATCTCTATAGCCTACTCCCTCACTCCCGAATGAGGACAGCTCTTTATCATGTAAATTACGCGCGAGACCAGAAGTATGTACGTTGCTCGTACGCGAGCATTCTGTCCTAGGCCAATCGGAATATGCGCTGCTCTCCGTCGCCCAGCACCAAAATCTTTCCCTCGTGAGCCAGCTCTTCTAAGGCACCGTGAACTTGAGACTCCTCCCCATGAACGATGGGGCGCTCTTCCTCTTCATGAACAACTATCAGATTATTAAAATATAATCCGTCTTCCGCCTCCGGATGGCTAAGAGCAGCCAGAATCTCCGCTTTGATTGATGGTATAGCCATAACGTTCTCCTTACCCATCAGGCTAGCGCAGGTTGAGCATAAGCACACATAAAAAATGAAGTTCCTGTTTTCCGAGAAAAACTGGCAATTTAGCCAAGTAAAACGGCTCAGCACCTCCAGCCAGTCTTCCCGGTCCAAAGCCATAAATGCATTTGTTTACCGCAAGATCGTAGCTTTGGTAGAATGCAAAGAACGATTGTACGAGTGCCTGCAGATGCCCCGTTTTTCGCGCCGGGCGCCCGCACTGGGCTAGTAACCTGCCCACGATATATACGATACTCGTAGAAGCATGCGTGGCAACTTAATGAAGACTCTACTCCTACTCGCTCTCCTCATCTACATCGTGTCTCCACTCGATGTCATTCCAGACCTTCTTGGCCCACTCGGGCGAGTGGATGACCTCATACTAGTCGCACTGTTTGTGTGGCGATACTATTTTCGTCTAGTTCGTCAAAGCGCCTCCTCAACAGCAGGCCCAGAGCCACGAACCAAGAACACCCACAGATCAAGAACCGATCCGTATTTTATTCTTAAACTTTCTCCCGAAGCATCGCTTAAAGAGATCGAGGAGCAATACAGAAGTCTAATGAAACAGTACCATCCAGATCGCGTTGCTCATCTAGGGGAAGATCTGCGAAAACTGGCTCACGAAAAAACTGTCGAAATTCAGCGCGCGTATCAGACGCTTGTATCACGCACATGATCGAGCAGGTCCCACATTTCTGTGCCTAAAACGACGCTCTCTCACTCTGTATTGCCACCGGGCGATGCTCCCTGCCTCAAGACAGCGACCTAACTTCCATCTCCCGACCATTCACTGCTTGACTGCCCTCAAAAGATATAGTCCCAGAATATCCATGAAAATTGTTAGTGTTTGAGATACAAGACCCTACCTTGGAAGTGTCGAGACCCTCTTTCATAATGCACTCAAGGAGAATTGTCGTTTCATCATACGCCACACACCCACTCGATCCCTCTGGTTTAATTTTGAACTCGGACTCGTATCGCTTGATAAAATCAGTTTGGCGCGCCTCATTCATTACAGGAAAGGAATACCTGACTTTAAACCCATACCGAAGGATGTCCTCTGGGGGCTCCAGGTACAGAATTAGATCATCTGTGTAGATCACCGGCCTATCCAGGCGCAGCTCACTCCACTGCTTGAGAAACGCCTGAATCTGCCCAGCGTTATCAAGGAGCATCACCAGCGCCCCGACATCCCGAGGCACTTTGGAGATCATGGTTCGAAAGTCTCGCTCCTCAAGCGTGACCCTTTGGTTCGAGACTATCGACGGCCGAGCCCCACTCTCGATCGTCTCAACCAACCCATCATAGTACGGGGTCAAAGCAGCGAATATCGCCAACGAGGGAAACGAGCCTTGATTTAGATGATCTACTATCGCTGAAGCGTATCCTCGGTCATGAAACCAGGCTGTGAAATTATACCTCCATGGCCGTGCGGAAAACTCCTTGCCGTTGTAGGATGGCAAAAAACATACTACATGCTTAGCTTCACACAGCGGCATCATCGCCACTGCGGTCTCCCACGTCGGCCCAACGACAAATGAAACCCCATCGACCGAGACCAACTTCTGAAAAGCACTCACGGTCTGCCGCGATGAGAACATGCTATCTTCAACTCGGGGCTCAACCGGAACCTCAGGATGTCGTCTTCGAAAATCACGTATCGCCAGCTCAAAAGAGTTGCGCTCTGTCTTCCCCCAAATAGCGCCACCAGCGGTCAGATCAAATATGCCGCCAATGAGAATGACCCGCGGCGATTCCGCCCTCACGCTGTCAGTGATTAAGATTAACAACGACAAATGGGCAGGCACGAAAACTGAGATCAGTCTTCGTAGCGCACAAAAAAAGGTGTACAACCGCCCCATCCTTAATTTAAAAGCCCTGGCGGAACAGAGTCGGCACATTGCTCGCTAACTCGCTATCGTTTTCGATCACTCGGGAGTTCGATCCTCACCGGGTGAGCCCAGCAATTCCAACTGAATAT
>JAFMIS010000316.1 GCA_017853915.1 bacterium | reverse complement strand
CAAGCTCGAGCAGCAGCTTGCTTTCGCCGGAAGATTTGATCGGATTATCGTCGCCGGAGGCGATGGCACCTTCTCGGCTGTTCTGACCTCTCGCTTTCTTCCCGATCGACCTGTGGCATTGGTGCCACTTGGGACAGCAAACGATCTAGCCCGCGAATTAGGAACGTTTCGAGCCGTTCGTCGCGGTTCTTGGAGCGAGCTTCCCGAGATGATTGACCAATTTCACGAGCGTCCCCATGCGTGCTGGGATATCCAGAGTGGGGAAACAACTCTCTCGTTTTGTAACTACATCTCGTTAGGATTTGAGGGAGCGGTCGTATCAGATTTCGATCGTTGGCGAAATCAAACCACGATCCATAGTAGGATCGTAAACCGATTGATGTATGTGTGGTTTGGCCTACGGCACTGGTTTTCGCGGCTACGGGGGATCGGTGTACGTGTCGACCGCGGCGCAGCATACTTTATCCGACCGACGCGCGGAATTATCTTCACTAATATACAAAGTCACATGGGGTGTGGAATCTCCGCCCAAGGAGTTAATCCAAGCGATGACGCGCTTGAGTGCGTTATCGCCTCTTCGCCCCTTGATTACGCGCGCATGGTGTTGAGCCTCTGGTCGCCGGTTCCAGCGCCGCGTAGCTTGTGTCGAGGAAGCTTCATAGAGATCAGCGATATTCCGATTGGTACCGCCATTCAAGTTGATGGGGAGGCCGCTCGTCCTTTGCCAGATAAGCACGCGACTATTACGTTTCGAAAATTCGCGCGTGTTTTGGTTCCTAAGGCGCGTTCCTCCACGCATTCTTCGGGCTAGCCCAAAAAGTTTGCACGAGAGTGCAATATTTGGGCGAGCGAGCGCATGGAGACACTTGCAAATTCCGGAGCGCAGCGAGCTTCGTGAAAAATACGGGCTAGTAACGATGGGCCTTGAAGAGCTCGTAGGCCGTCTGTAGATGAGCGGCGAGAAGGTCGCCTGCCACGTCGTCACGCGCGATCTCTGTGGTTTTGCCGTCCTTGTACACGAATGTTTTTACCTGCTTTTGGAGGCCCAACACAGTGAGCTTTTCATCTTCGTACCAAGCGATGTTGTGGTTGTGACTAAACATGACCGGCCGGCTCGCGGGTATACGGTCGTTCAGGACATCTACGCCATAAAACGGCGCGCTGTACTCAAGTCCCAAGAGACCCAAGATCGTTGGCGCAAGATCGAGACTTGAGAAGACTTTTTCATTCACCGCAGGTGATATCAACCCGGGCGCGTACACGAAAACCGGAATTCGGTAGTGCTCTACTGGAACGTAGGCGCGACCGTATACACGTGAGTCGTGGTCAGCCATGACGATAAAAATAGTTTTTGCGAACCACGGCTTGGTTTTAGCCACTCGAAAAAACTCGCTGATAGCGAAATCGGCGTAGCGAATACCGGCCAGCCGCCCTCCGCCCGATGGGGGAACGCCTGGTACGCCCTCTCGGAACGTGAAGGGTTTGTGATTGGAGGTGCTCATGATGAGCGAAAAGAACGGCTTGGTATCGTCGTGGCTGAGAGTGTCGAAGTAAGAGATGGCGTGACTGTACAGGTCTTCGTCGCTGACCCCCCAGATGTTGGCGAATCGAGGGTTGGGAATATCGAGGCGGTCGCTCAGCGCGAAGCCGTTATTTCCGAAAAAATGATTCATATTATCGAATGCGCCGTATCCACCATACAGGAACGAGGTGTGATACCCGTGTTGGCGCATCACCCCTCCCCAGGTGCTGATGTTTTCACACCCAGGCCGTTTTACGATCGACTCGCTTGGGATCGGAGGAAAGGAGGCGGCCATCGCCTCGAGCCCACGCACTGTGCGAGTCCCAGTCGCGAAGGCGTTTTTAAACATGAGTGACTCACGCGAGAAGCTATCGAGAAATGGGGTAAGGCCACGGGTGTCACCGTAGGCACCAACGAATTGAGCGCCCAGAGACTCTTGAGCGAGAATGACAATATTTAATTTACCAAGTCCGCTCATGTTGGCTTCGTGTCGGCGCACCAGTGAAGTCGGATCCGATGATGAGAAGCGCTCTCCCAGTGATTCGTAGTACGAACGCACTGTGGCGAAAGCCTTGGGGCTAGGGAGCGTCTTATAAAACTGATGAAAATCGATCTCTTGTGAGAGCGCGGCCCGAAAGAATGTCGCGATGCCGTTCTCAGACAATTCATTTACCGCTCGATTGCTCGAAAAAGATAGCGTGTCGGATCTGAAAAACAGGGCTAATGGCAGGATCATGGTGGTGTAAACACCAGCTGCGCGAAGTCGATACCGTCCGTCAGGCAATTCATTCAAACTCGCGCGAAGCTTTCGTTTAGCGATTCGCCACAGGGGCAGCCACACGATCAGCGTAGTAATCACGAGCCCAGCGAGGATAGGCGGCAATGGATACGATTCCTGAATGTTTCCTAAAACCTCTGTGGGATAGATCAGATAATCTACGGCGATGAGGTTAAAACGCGACTCAAACTCCTCCCAAAAGAGCACCTCAGCGATTGAGATGAAGAGGGCGCTCGCGACGCCAATGAAACTCGCCAGGGCAAACAGGGTAGTGCCCAGGGGTTTCGTCAACTGTCTCCTTGACACCAGAGCGAAGAGAAGTGCCATCGGCGTGAAGATGTATACCAGTTGCGCAGCGTCATTAAGCAATCCCACGCCGAGGGAGGAAAAAAGCCCTCGTTCAGAAATCCGTGCGTCGGTCTTAAAGACCGACCAGATCGCGACTCGGACAACGGCGCCAAGAATGAGGTATGAGTATGCGAAGGGCGTCAGAAAAGCGAGCAGGGGGCGCAGGCTTTTGGGTCTTTTCATGGGGTGAGCATACGAAATTGTTTTGAGAGTCACAAACGTGTGAAACTCTTCATACGAGAGCGCCTGCCACTGTCACTCGTGGTCTATGGGAGCCCTAAAAATGGCTCGTCTGTTGGCCGCTATGGTTTGGAGCGCATTTTCATGTAGAGTGCCAGAAGTGGGTTCAAACCACGGCAGAGGATATTGTAGTATGGAATCAACGCAGCCAGAGCTGACCAAATCTTTTTTTGAGTTGACCCCGGAACGGGTCCTCTCCGCTGTTGAGAGCCTTGGGACTCGGTGCACCGGCCGAGTGTTAGCGCTCAATAGTATGGAGAATAGGGTGTATGAGGTCGAGCTTGATATCGATCTTCCCCCGAACGCCGCTCGGTGG
>JAFMIS010000021.1 GCA_017853915.1 bacterium | reverse complement strand
TACTTTTCTCTCGCTGCCATCGACGTGGGATATTACTAAGGGCAACGACTCAATCCTCGCCCTTATCGTCGATTCAGGAATCTCGTACAATCACCCTGACCTAGCGGCCAACATCTGGTCCAACCCCGCGGAGATTCCCGGCAACGGTCGCGATGATGATGGAAACGGTTACATTGACGACATTCACGGGATAAACGCGATCACTAATTCCGGCGATCCTCTTGATGACAACGGTCATGGAACTCACTGCGCGGGCATCATGGGCGCTCAAGGTAACAATGGAACCGGTGTAGCCGGAATAGCCTGGAATGTAAAACTCGTCGGCGCTAAATTTCTATCAAGCTCCGGTATTGGCAGTCTGGCTAATGCCGTGAAGGCTATAAACTACGGCACAGCATTGCGGCTGGCCGGTCACAAGGTAGTCGTCAGCAACAACTCCTGGGGTGGCGGAGGCTACAGCTCAGCGCTCGCCGCGGCGATACAAGCCGCTGGCGACGCTGGTATCCTCTTTGTCGCCGCCGCTGGCAACGAAAGGCTTAATACCGACACGAGCCCGTCCTATCCCGGCGGCTACACCAGTTCGAACGTGGTGGCGGTTGCCTCAACAACATCGTCCGGCGCTCTCTCCTCCTTTTCGAATTACGGAGCCACCTCGGTGGACATCGCGGCTCCTGGTTCAGCGATCATGAGCACATACCCAAATCCATTGTACGCCTCGTTGAGCGGCACCTCGATGGCTGCCCCTCAAGTGAGCGGGATCGCCATTCTGACCCAAGCAATCTGTAACGGCAGCCTTTCTCAGCAACAAGTAAAAAACGCGATCCTCTCTAATGGGGTTGTGTACCCAGCTCTCCAGGGCAAGGTTCTTACCTCTTCAATCGCGAATGCTTTCGGCGCTGTAAGCGCTGCTCGCGCGCTGTGCTCTCCTACTCCTCAACCCCAAACGCCCACGCCCATTCCATCAACCCCCACACCCGCTCCATCCACTCCGACACCACCCCCAGCTTCACCTACGCCTATTCCACCCACAAGCACGCCCATCGCTCCCACAGCGACACCGATAGCGCCAACTGCGACCCCAATACAACCTACAGCTACTCCCGTGCCCCCTACCGCCACACCCAAGCCGATCACACCAACCCCGGTACCACCAACAGCGACTCCCAAACCAGCTACTCCGACTCCGATACCCCCGCAACCAACACCCCGTCCAGTCCCAACAAGGACACCTCCTCCGAGCCTCAAGGTCTCACCAACAGCGGATCTCGCCTCCGGGAATCAGCTCTCTCTAAGCGTTAGTAACGGTGGTAACGCTAAGAGCGTCGAATTCAAGATCTATGCGACGGATAGTCGCAATCGGGTGTACGCTTGTCCGGCGATTCCGATGAAGTTGGTTAATGGCTCAGCTTCGGTGAGCGCGACTATGCCGTCAGAGGTTCAGAGCTTTTCGTCGCTCAGTGTCTTCGCGACCCTTCCGAACCGGACCCTTGGATCTAAGGTTACTGTCGCGAGTCCCAAAGCGCCTAGCTCAATCTCTGATGGGCTGAAAAAGATGTCGATCGTATGCAAAGCCTTAAGTGGCGGTTCTTCCGGACAAGCCAAAATGAAAGCTAGGGCACGGGCCAAGCTCGTTCAACGCTAAGCGAAAATACGGCTAATGCTTCGGCTGCGCGTCTACCGATTTTTGGAAGAGAATTGGAGGTTGTGATAAGGGTTTCCCCTGCACCTCATACTCCAGCGCGTCACACCACTGAATCCCCGACGCCTCCCTGCCAAATGCCGCCAAGATCTTAGCGCTGGCGGTCGGAATGAACGGAGTTAACATAACACCGAGAGCGTGGATCGCCCGCAAGCATACCGACAAGGTAAGCTTCGTCGCTTCCATATCAGTCTTGCGAGTCGTCCAGGGCGCCTTGTCATCAACGTATCGGTTGCAGCTTCTCGCAAACTCCATCGCACTCTCAAGAGCTGCCTTAAACGAATACTCCTCGAGCTCTTGCGTAACCTTCACAAACGTAGCCTGTAGATTTTTTTCAAGGGCTACATCAACGGGCGACTCCAATGACGCATCGTACCGAGGAACCTCAGTGCCGCAATGTTTTAAGGCAAAGGAGGTAATTCTGTTAACCAGATTGCCGAGGGTATCAGCTAGCTCAGAGTTGTGGCGGGCCTCAAGATCCTCAAATCGGAAGACGCTGCGCGCCTTCTCTGAAGCGGTCGCGGTTAGGTAGTATCGTAATGAGTCTGGATCACCTCCCGACTCTAGATACTCCCCGACCCATACGGCCGTTCCACGCGACTTGGACATCTTCTCAACCTCCTCACCGGACCGCTGAAAGTTGACGTAGTGGTTCACAATCACGGCCTTAGGCAAGTTAATCGTTCCCTCAGCGCTCAACATCGCGATCCAAATAATACAATGAAAAACCGTATTATCCTCCCCGATGAAATGAACAATGTCAGTGTCACCGCTTCGCCACCACTCATCTGCTTGCTCAGGACGCCCTCCCTCTCGAACGCACATCTCCTTCGTGTTTGAGATGTAACCTATCGGCGCGTCAAACCAAACATACAGAACCTTTCCCTGAGCGTCTGGGTCATCAAGCGGCACTGGTATCCCCCACGAGATATCGCGCGTCATAGCCCTCTTCACTAAGCCCGTTTCCAGTAGTCCCCCGACGTACGCCCGGGTCTGATCGCGAAGTTGTGCCGAGTCAAACCACTTCTCTACCTGAGCGCGGAACCGAGACAAATCGAGAAACCAATGCATCGTCTCGCGAATGACGGCCGGATTTCCGGAGAGCACACTACGAGCGTCTAGTAACGTGTCTATGTCGAGCACTTTTCCACAACTCTCGCATTGATCGCCATTTTGATCTGGGGCTTTGCAATGCGCGCACGTTCCCTTGACATACCGATCGGGCAAAAACATCCCCTTGGCCTCATCAAAAAACTGCCGTGAGGCTTGTTTCTCGAAATATCCCTTTTTATGAACAGCTAAGAATAAATCCTGACTGGTTTTTGCGTGGAATGGATTAGAGCTCGTACCGCTATACATATCAAAGCTGATACCCATGCCGCTAAAATCTCTCATTTGGTGGTCGCGGTAAAAATCGGCGACCTCGCGCGGAGTTTTCTTCTCCTTCTCCGCCGTAAGCATAATCGCCACACCGTAATCATCGGATCCACAGACATATCGCACGTCCGCTCCAGTGAGCCGTAAGTAGCGCACATAGATATCCGACGGGATGTACGCCCCTCCGAGGTGGCCGACGTGCAGTCTACCGTTGGAATATGGAAGCCCAGCTGTTACGAGAACTCTGCGACGTTTGGAACCACTAACCGATGAACTCATGAAACCACACCCTACACGGCATTATGACGATACTCTTGTGAGGCCTCAGCCCCGAAATCTCTTTAGTCACGCCAACTATTAACATGCGCGATACTGACACGTCAGGCCGATCCTGTGCGATACGCATTTCACAACCACGACCTTAACCTCCTGAGCATATTAGCTTTTTGTGCCATTTTCAACGATCCCGTAGATTGTCTTGCTGCCTCATCCTACCGCGCTGCGCCGTGCGCGGCCCCTCCCCCAGTGCTAAAGTCCAAATATGACAGCACAATCGTGACAATACCCCACCGATGTGCGCTCTGTTGAACACTATTTATTGACTTCTCTCGCGCTGATAAAGAAAGCACAATCACGTCAGGTATGGTCAATCACTACAAAACTCTTGGACTCACAAACGCGGCCACGCAGGCTGAGGTTCGGCGCGCATATAGAATCCTCGCCCGGCGTTACCACCCTGATGTTAATCCAGGCAAGAGCTCTGAAGAGCGCTTTAAAGAGATCTCAAAAGCATACACGATACTCTCTGATCCAGAGACACGGGCCCAGCATGATCTCGATCTTGATCGGGCATCGGAATCGTTCTCCCAGACATTTGACCGCGCTCACGCCGCTTTAAAGAAAAATCAACAGCGAGCTGCTTACTCAAGAGTTCAGCAGAACACCGCGCCCCCAAAGCGCGATGCATCGCCCCCTAAAGCTCAGCCAAAGCGCGCCGAGCCAGCACCAGCCAAGATTCGAGCGAAGACACATACAACCCTCAAGAGGATCTCGGACATTGCCTCATCTTCCCTATCGAAGGTGTCTCGTGTGACATCCCGCTTGAGGAGCAAGCGGAAGGGGCTCTCTGAAACCGAGACGGGCACCATCTCTCAGGTCGCGTTGATCGAGACATCAATCTCATTGGCCAACGCCATTCAAGGGACTCGCCATACTGTAGAGATCCCGGAAAGCGAGGGAGCATCTCGGAAGATCTCTGTCCGCATCCCGGCGGGGGTTCGAACCGGTAGCGTGATTCGCTTCCGGAACAAGCAGAATTCACGGGAGGAAATTGTGGTAGTAGTTCATGTTGAACGCCATCCCTGGCTCTCAATATCAGAGCGCGGACTAACCATGGAGATTCCTCTCTCCATCTCGGAGGCGGTTGAAGGTGGAAAGATTCAGGTTCCCTCTCTCGGCGAGCCTCTCTTGGTGAAGGTGGAGCCCGGAACTCAGAGTGGTCGCGAGGTGCGCCTAAAAAATCAGGGCCTCAAACTACGAGACGGTTCAAGAGGAGATCTCTTTATTCGATTTATCGTGAAAGTTCCTGAATCCTCCGATAGAGAGGCCCTTACATCTAAGAGCAGAGCTCTTGATCCCTTCTACCCCACGTCGGTGCGCCAACACCTACCCAAAAGCATCCTCGAGGAGTAGCCACATGAATAAAATTCACTCCGCCGCGCCACTACTATTTCTTGTTAAAACCCTCGTGTGTCAAATCGCGGCCGCGGCATTTGTTATTGTGACGTGGCAGGTCGTTCCACATATGAGCTTGGTGTTGTTCGGCGCGTGCGTCCTGTCCTATGGCATGGCGACGCTATTCTCGCTCTCACGACCGTGGAGGATTATCAATCTCTTTATTCCCTTGGCCGCCGCTATTACTCTATTTTTTGAAATGCCCAGCTGGATCTTTCTGGTCGTGACCCTCTCGCTCTTTGTAGTGTATGCTCCAGCCTTCTGGACCCGGGTACCCTATTATCCAACACCCCGCGCCGCATACAGCCTGATTCTCGCTGAACTTCCCACCGATCGCCCCTTTATCTTTCTAGATATCGGATGTGGCTTCGGCGATCTACTGACATTCTTAAGCGCGCGCCGTCCTAACGGGAGTTTCGTCGGAATTGAGATTGGGATATTACCCTGGCTCGCCGGCTGGATGAGGGCAAAAATATTGAGAAGAAAGAATCTGCGCATCCACTTTAAAAACATGTGGAGCGAAGCCCTCGGCCACTATGACTATGTCTACACGTTTCTATCGCCAGCGCCCATGGCACTCCTGTGGCAAAAGGCTCAAGCTGAAATGGCGCCAGGCACCCTGTTTATAACTAACACGTTTCAGGTGCCAGCTGTCGCGGATGAGGAGCTCTCAATACGAGACCAACGCTGCTCGCGCTTGTTTCTGTATCGAATGAAGGGAACACCGGCGCCTAGAGCAGCTTAAGCACCTGTCCGGTATCCCAGCTACAAACATTCCGAGCCAACCCCTCGTCTAGGAGTTATGCGGTCTTCGCCTGCGCGGAGACTCGCCGCGCGTGGGTCTCAGGCTGACGCCGACGCTCCAACCGGATTACTATGGGAGAAACTATGAATATCGTTGAGTACGCTCCACACACAATTCCCGCTACAAGATACAAACTCAGATCCTTGATCTCACCTGTTCCGATCACGTACAACGCCAAAGCCGATATCAAGGTCAGGACATGGGTAATAACTGTTCGCGACAAGGTAAAGTTGATCGCCTCATTCACCAGCGCGGAGATATCATACGATCGGCGCTTTCTCCTCTCTTCCCGTACCCGGTCAAAGATCACCACGGTATCATTGACCGAATAACCCACGATTGTGAGCGCTGCCGCTAAGGTTGCCATGTTAATAACGTGACCTGATAACAAATAGATACCAGTTGAGATAGTGACATCATGGATAAGAGCAACGATGGTCCCCACTCCAAGCGAGAACTCAAACCTCACCGCGATGTACACAAGCATACCGAGGATACCGAGGACAACAGCGATGAGACCACTCCGTCGCAACTCAGCGCCTACCGTTGGCCCCACATAGTCGGTCTTCTCAATCGTAGCCTCATCCCCAAACGCCGCGCGTAAAGCAGTCTCGATCTTGGCGCGAATCTCCCCCGCATCTCCCGTTTCATTGAGCCGTAACGAGTACTCGTTCGAAGCGCCCTGAAAAGCCTGCACCCTCACGTCATCTAATTTCTGTCTCGCCAATCCATCTCGAATCGACTGGCTATCATGTTGTCCCTTGAATGAGACCAGAAACTCCTGGCCACCGCTAAAATCAGTGCCGTATTTGGCTGCCCCCATGCTCACGAACACATAGGCGGACGCGGCGACCAAAAAGACTGAGAGGCAGGCGCAGATCCTACTCTTACCCATGAAGTCTATCGAAGTTGAACTTGAAATGAGCTCTTTCATCTGAAATCCCTATAATTAGCAATCATCAATTAAATTGAGAGTCTGTCCTTGCCCCGCAATTCAAAATAATCAAAACACAAGCGTGCCACAAACACCGCGCAGAAAAGCGTTGTCGCGATCCCTACCGATAAAGTTACCGCGAAACCCTTAATAGCTCCCGTTCCGAAAAAGTACAGGATTCCTCCCGCCAAGAGCGTCGTAATATTTGAGTCAAAAATAGCACCGAACGCCTTATCAAATCCGGTGTGCACCGCGAGATCCCTTGAAGAACCATTTCGCAGTTCATCCCTAATTCTCTCAAAGATGATGACGTTGGAGTCAACCGCCATACCTATTGTTAGCGCCAAGCCCGCGAGGCCAGGAAGAGTTAAGGTCGCTCCAAAAAGCGCCAAACAGGCAAGCATTAAGATAGAGTTGAGTATAAGAGTACCTACTGCGACGAGCCCGGATTTCAAGTAATACACGACCATAAAGATGGCTATCACAGCGAAGCCGACCGCCATCGCCATCACTCCCTTCTTCACCGATTCCATACCCAAGGTTGGGCCGACAGTCCTCTCTTCAAGCACCTGCAACGGCGCCGGCAACGCGCCCGCCTTAAGCACCACTTTTAACTGCTTCGCCTCCTCTGTCGAAAACCCGCCCGTAATACTCGCGCGCCCCCCGGTGATAGCGCTTCGAATAACGGGGCTTGAGTACACGATTCCATCGAGAACGATTGCAAGTTGTCTTCCAACATTCTCCGAGGTGATGCGCGCGAAATCCTGTGCTCCAACGGATGACAGAGAAAGGGCTACTTCCATCTGCCCGTTTTGATCGAAGTCCACTCGAGCATCCGAGATCGCGTCGCCGGTTAGCTGCGCCTGATCCTCAACGAGAACCGACTGTCCTGATTTATCGCGAAGTATGACGGTACCAACGGAGGAATCACTCCCTGGCCGCGGAACAAGTCGAAACTCAAGCTTCGCGACCGATCCCACAACTTTTTTGACGGCGTTGACATCCGACACTCCTGGCATCTGAAGGATGATCCGATTCTCACCGGAACGTTGGATAAGAGGCTCCGCCACTCCGAACTGATCAACTCTATTACGCAGCGTTTCAACCGCTTGCTCAATAGCCTCATGCTCAATTCGCTGCGCCAAGGCTGCAGTGATAGAGAACTGCAACGTCGGACGAGCGTCACTCACTCCCTGACTCGTGAAGCTTAGCTCCGGCGCGACCTCAGCGACCACACTTTTAGCCTGATCCAAAAAGGCATCCGACAAGAGTGTCAGCTGTATTGAGTTATCGGAACCAACCGAGGCTTGAGCTACCGCGATCTTACGCTCTCGCAATTTTGAACGGATGCTCGATAGCATGCTCTGTAAGCGGCTCTTCACGGCTTCCTTAGTTTTGACGGAATACACTAGGTGCACTCCTCCACTAATATCGAGACCGAGGGCGATCGGTCGCGTGGGCCAGCTCTTCGGAAACCCCTCCCGGACTACAGTTGGCAACAGCGCCACGACAGCCGCGACAACAATCGCGCCAAGGATTAGGCTTCTAGTAAAAGTATCTCTCATCATGACAGACTCTTCGTGATTGGATTATTCTTAAGCTTTTTGTGGCTCTGACTCGAGACGCGCCACATGAGACAACAGCACCTTCACCCGCACATTCTGTGCCACTTCCAGCAAGAGATGCTCTTTCTCTATACCAGCCACCTTGCCCACAATACCACTCGAGGTCACTACCGAATCCCCCTTCTTCAGAGACTCCAGAAGCGCCTTATGCTGCTTGGCCTTCTCATCTTGAGGACGAATCACAAAGGCCCAAAAGATTACGTAGCAGATCAGAAGCAACGGCAAGATATCCATTAAGGAACCCAAGAAGGTAGGCTGGGCCGGGGTCGCTCCGCCCGTCGTCTGAGTTGCCTGAGCCATCGCAACCGACACATTACTAAACCACACACCCACCCCAGCGAAGAGGGAACAACCTAGCGTCTTATTTGTCTTCATAATCTACGTTTAAAATAACTACTACTACCCCGAACCGATACCATGGTGCCTCAATTAAAGCACCCCCCTATCGATCTCGATATTATCTGATAAACCCCTGTAATACTTGATTAACATTCACGGGGATGGTCGCCTCTCGACCGGGACCTACACTCACAAAGCTTACAGGACATTCAATCAGCTTTGATATCTCGACAATATAGCGTTGCACCGAGCTAGGAAGCTCTTCCCAGCGACGCGCCCCACGCAGATCGTCCTCCCACCCATCAAGCTCAATATATTCAGACTCAAGTCCCTCGAATTCGTGCACCAATGCCGGCAGATCGTCAAGCACCTCGCTATTGCGACGATAAGCGGTACAGACCTTAATTGACCGCAGCCCTGTGAGAACATCCAGCTTTGTCAGTATCAGGGAATCAATACCGCTTATACGTACCGCTCGCCGCAACGCGACGGCATCGAGCCATCCACATCGTCGAGGACGCCCTGTGATCGTGCCAAACTCATGCCCGCGTTGTCGAAGTTCCTCACCGGTCGCATCGATTATTTCCGTAGGAAAGGGCCCCTCACCCACTCGCGTGGTATAGGCTTTCGCTATTCCAACAACTGAGTCGATGTGACGAGGGCCCACTCCCGATCCAATAGCCGCGCCGCCGGCGATCGTTGACGATGAGGTTACAAATGGATACGTGCCATGGATTTGATCCAGCAGAACGCCTTGCGCCCCCTCGAATATAATACGCTCGCCCCGCTTCATGGCGTCATGAAGAAGTTTACTTCCATTACCCACGTACGGAGCCAGAATACTAGCTTCCTGCTCGAGACGCTCCCACACCGAGGCGAAATCGACCTGGGCGTCACTGCCCAAAACGAGCCCAAGAATTTTATTCTTTTCTTCGACGTGGGCCCGAACTCGCTCCCTCATCAGATCAGGATAGAGCAGGTCCGCGCATCGAATACCAGAGCGCTGACTGCGATCCTCATAGGCTGGGCCGATTCCCCGACCCGTAGTCCCGATTCTCCCTGACCCGCGCGCCCGCTCGCGCGCTTTGTCAATCGCGACGTGATAGTCGAGAACCAAGTGCGCATCTCGATCGAGCACTATTCGCCCTGGTGAAGTGTCAGCACCAGCTGCTCGTACCCGCTCCATTTCTGAGATCAGAACAGAGGGATTTAGAACCACTCCCGCGCCAAGCAGACATTTAACCCCAGGCCGTAGAATACCGCTCGGTAGGAGACTTAAAGCCGTCTTAACTCCATCAACCACTATGGTATGGCCGGCATTGTTTCCTCCCTGGAACCGAACAACCCAATCCGCCCGCTCAGTAAATACGTCAACGAACTTCCCCTTTCCCTCGTCTCCCCACTGGGCCCCAACAATTACAATACAGGACATGCCTTATTCCCCTCGATACGTGACCCAAAACTTACACCGAAACTAACAGTTTTGGCAGTAATTTTTGGTGTTAATGTTCGTCTCGAATTCGAATGAACTCCCGTCACGAATTCGCAGAATACCCAATGAATCAGGACTTCCCTGAGCGAGAAAAACAACGAGATCTCCCTCTTCTCTCCGTTTAGACCTCTGCCAATATTCCCAGGCACGCGCCAGCCCCGAGAGCTGTCCGTTTAATAAAGAGCGCGCTGTCTCGATATTGACTTCAAGACGAGGAACTTCGGGCAACAACACTCCCCAATCCTGGACGCGCGACCATTCCACATCCTCCAATGACTGAGCGCTGTCCACATCAAAATGCCCCGAGCGAATTCGCCTAATCGAAGCGACAGCACCGCCACAACCAAGCACCTCTCCGAGATCGCGAGCGAGCGAGCGAATATATGTCCCAGGGCTGCATTCAACAGTATAGCTAATGACCTCGGGGTCACCGCTTTGCAGTACCTCAAAGCGCCGCACCTCAACTGTGCGAGCCGCCAACTCGAACTCAGCGCCGCGACGGTGAAGCTTGTGGGCTCGTTTTCCATTCACCTTGATCGCGCTTACCCGAGGTGGCACCTGCTCAATCAGTCCGGTAAATCCCTCAACAGCCTCCTGCACCACCTCGAACGGGGGCACCTCCGCGCAACGACGTAGAATCTCTCCAGACATGTCATCGGTCGAGGTTGTGACTCCCAGACGCATCATCCCGGAGTACACTTTCCATCCATCCGCGGCATACGACGCGGCCCGAGTCGCTCCATTAAGCAGAACAACAAGAAGTCCCGTCGCGTCTGGATCGAGGGTCCCAGCATGCCCAACCCGATCCGCATGGAGCATCCGCTTTACCCGTGCCACCACGCCAGCTGAGGTGATCCCCGCCGGCTTATCGATCAGAAGAACCCCGCTTCTCATCTAACTCTCAGAGAACTTTTGATATAGCGGCCCGAAGCTGCGACTGAAGCGTTTCCAGATCCCTCCTCCAGCGGAAGGCCGCGGCTGGTTTGTGTCCTCCGCCACCGAACGATTGAGCAATAGCCGAAACATCGACAGCTCCTTGCCTCGAACGCAAACTGACCCGCCACATATCAACATCCTGCTTGTATAAAGCGGCTACTCGAACTCCCTCGATATCACGAGCCCGTTCGGCCAACGAATCAGCGTCCAAAATATCAGCGCCACAACGTGACAGCATTTCTTGTGTCACAACGACCTCGGCAAACTGACCGTTGTTATGAAGCCGAATCTCCCCCAACGCCGCCGCATGCAAACGAACCGCCACGAGAGACTGGGTCGCGAACAGCTCCTGCGTCAGCTGGTCCGGACGCGCTCCACGACACATCAATTCAGCCGCGGCCAGAAACGTCGAGGCAGATGTGCTGCCATACCGAAAAGAACCTGTATCTCCGATGATACCCGCCATCAAGCAGGCGGCGACATCAGCGCTTATAAGCTCCGATGCGCCCGTCATCTTTTCAAGTTCCATCAACAGATTAAAGACGAGCTCCGACGTAGAACTGGCGCCCTCAATGATATAATTAAAATGCCCGAACGCGCTGTTGGCGGTGTGATGATCTATATTGATGGTTCGAGGAGCCGACTTCACAAGCTCCACGAGAGAATCCCCTACTCGCTCTAACGCGCCACAATCACAGACAATCAGCAGATCAGAAGTAGTCAGAGCCGGCCAGGCTCCTTGAAGCACCGCCCGCGCTCCTGGAATCACTCCATAACGAGAGATAAAACCACTCTCGTTATACACACTGCTTTGGATTCCTAATCCCGCTACTCCCAGGGCCAGGCCACACGAAGAGCCATACGCGTCGGCGTCAGGATTGGTGTGAGACACAACCACAACCCGAGAGCTACGCCGAATTTCATCCAGAACAGCTTTGAGGTCGTGATGCATAGTTATTCGCGCTCCGATGGCTTAATTTTTTCCATCAATCGCTCGACTTGCTCTACCGTATCTAGTGTGTCGTCGTAGTAGAAACGGACATCTGGAACAAACCTCACTCCCAATTGCTTGGCTAACATCTTGCGAAACAATCCTTGGGCTGCGTCGAAAGCCTCACTGACTTCGGCGATGCGCTGCTGTCGATCCACTCCGGACACAAAGGACACCACCCAGTAGACTTTGGCGATCCGTAAATCAGGGGAGACCATGACCGACGTGATGGTGACAAGGCTGAAACGCGGATCGGCTGTATGCACAAGATACTGCGCGATAAGCTCTTTGATTCTCTCTCCTATCTGGAAGACCCGTCTACGCCCTGACATACACCCTTAGCCAAAACACATCTCTCCTTACTCAAGAGTCGCGGCGGATTCTTTAATCTCATACACCTCGATGACATCACCGATCTTAACGTCATTGAAGTTCTCCAGGCCGATACCACACTCCAAACCAGCCTGAACCTCGCGGGCGTCGTCCTTGAAGCGGCGCAGACTGGACATCTTGCCCTCGTGTATAACCCGATTGTCACGCAACAACCGAGCGAACGCGCTTCTCCGAACTAGTCCACCAGTCACATAACAGCCAGCAATCGTGCCCAGTTTGGAGATTGTGAATGTCTCACGGACCTCCGCTCTACCCAGACTGGATTCCTCCCGAACTGGTGGAAGAAGTCCGACCATCGCGTTCTTCACATCGTCGAGGAGTTCGTAAATCACTCGATAGAATCGGACCTGAACCCCAACTTGCTCCGCGTCCGCCATGGCCCGAGGCTCACCTCGAACTCCGAAGCCGACAATGATGGCTCGAGAGGCAACGGCCAACTGCACATCACTCTCGTTGATTCCACCGACCGCGGCATGCAGCACGCGCACCTTTACCTTGTCGCCGGATAGCTTCTCAATAGAGTGCTTAACAGCCTCCGCCGATCCTTGCACATCAGCTTTTAGGATCACATTGAGCTCAAGGGCAGCCTGATTACTAGCTCGCTTAGCGAATTCCTCCAGGCTTATTGGACCAGACGCCAAGGCCCTCTGCTGCTGCTCACGCACCTGCTTTCGATTACCAGCAACTTCACGAGCATCAGACTCAGACTCCATTACCAGGAAGTCGTCTCCCGATGTCGGCATGCCATTTAACCCAGTAATCTCAACGGGAGTCGACGGCCCAGCGACATCAATACGATCTCCCTTGTAATCGGTCATGGTTCGGACACGACCATACTCAGGTCCACTTACAAAGATATCGCCTACACGTAATGTACCAGCTTGAACAAGCACGGTAGCGACCACACCACGACCTCGGTCCTGACGACTCTCGATGATCGCGCCCTTGGCTCGACGTTCGGGGTTTGCTTTGTACTCCTGTACTTCAGCCAAGACGAGAATTCCATCGAGCAACTTGTCTACTCCCTCGCCTTTCAACGCGGAAATCGGGAAGAACATAGTGTCCCCTCCCCAATCCTCTGGCTGTAGTCCAAGCTCAGCCAACTGCGTCTTTACCTTGTCAGGATTGGCGTCCGGACGATCCATCTTATTAACGGCGACAATGATCGGAACCTTCGCGGCCTGAGCATGATTAATAGCCTCTCGGGTTTGGGGCATTACTCCGTCGTCAGCCGCTACCACTAAGATAACGATATCAGTCACGCTGGCTCCGCGGGCCCGCATCGCTGTGAAAGCTGCATGGCCAGGCGTGTCGATGAAGGTAATATACCTACCATCCGGAACCTGCACGCTGTAGGCTCCGATGTGTTGGGTAATGCCACCAGCTTCTTTAGCAGCTACTGACGCGCTTCGGATCCGGTCGAGAAGAGACGTCTTTCCGTGATCGACATGTCCCATGACTGTCACCACCGGAGGTCGGGGCGCCAGAGTCGCTCCCTCATCTTCGGCTTTATCCTGAATGAGATCTTGTTCTCTGAACTCAGTGTGTTTTACCTCGTATCCCAGTTCATCCGCGACAATCGAAGCGGTATCTTTATCGAGCGCATGGTTGATGGTGGCAAGAATGCCCAAGCCGAGCAGTTTCGCGATCACTTCGCTCGACTTCAAACTCATCTGCTTGGCGAGCTCGCCAACTGTAATCGTGTCACCAAGCTCGATTACTCGCTTAACAAACTTAGGCTTCTCCGCCTCCAGGTGAGCAGCGTCCTCTTGTAGCCTTCCTGCCTTACCTTTTTGCTTGCGGCCCGATCGTCCATTGTAATCGAGGAGGTCCGAACTACTAATCTCGCGCTTGCGTCCCTTCTTGGCCGCGTTTTTCCTGCGAATATCCTCCTCATCATCCTCAAATACCGCTGGCTTCGGAGGCTCTCGACCGGGGACGATTTTCCCC
>JAFMIS010000020.1 GCA_017853915.1 bacterium | reverse complement strand
TCCTCAGCTTCGAGAAAGCCTTGGCTCGAGGGCACGCGAGCGTGCCCAGAACCTATATACAATTGAGGCCGTCGAGCGCCAGCTGTCATCCCTCTACGACTCTGTGGCTCGAGGCATCGGCAGAACCTTACGACCGTACGCGGCACCTCCGGGAGAACACTCTCAATGCTAACAAAATTGGTCCGAATCTTTCTTCCTCCAGTAGTAGGACTCGCCTTATCAGTAGGACTTCTTGAGATGACGGTCCGACTATTTGTTCCGGTGAAAAAGGAACAGGGACCTGGGTGGAGTGACCGTCCCCTTTTTTATTTTCGGTCGCCTAACGCTCCCGCAATGCAGGACTATCCTTACCTTGTGCCCAAACCAGCTCAGACATTTCGCGTGGCCGCGGTGGGAGACTCTTTTACCTTCGCTCCCTACATGCAATTTACAGACACGTACGCTAAAAAGCTGGAAGCGATGCTCAACCTGCGAGATGGCAACCGAGCAACCGAGGTCGTAAACTACGGAGTTCCCGCGTACTCGACATCACACGAGATTAACGTGGTGGAAAAAGCTCTCAATGAGGGCGCCGACCTTATTCTCTTGCAGATCACGTTGAATGATCCTGAAATCAAGCGTCATACCCCCTCGGGCATTCGCGAGAATATGGACGATCGATTCGGGGCGCTCCAATTGAGCGGCTTCCTCGGTAAACTCGCGACTCATTGGCGGACCCTCGGATTTATTCTGACCCGCCTTCATAATACGCAGACTCACCAAGCCTACGTAGAATACTTTAATGACCTTTTTGGTAATCCTCGCACATGGAAGCCGTTTGTGGAGTCGATGACATCCTTGGTCAATAAGGCGCGAAATTCCCAAAAACCGATCGTAGCCGTATTATTCCCCCTCTTTGGCCTCCCGATGGATGACCGCTACCCATTTTACCCGATTCACGCCAAGGTAACCGACTTGCTCAGGAGCCTTAATGTTCCTGCTCTTGATATCTCGGCAATCTATAAAGATGTTCCGCTTGAGAGAATGCAGGTAATTCCGGGGGTGGACCGCCATCCAAATGAGATCGCTCACCGCATGGCGGCTGAACGGATCTACCTGTGGCTTGAGGAACAGAAACTCCTGCCGGAGCGAGCTCTCATTACAGAGAAGTTCGCGACTCGTCTGGGCACTAATAAGCAGAGAGCATGGAATAGCGCAGAGAGCATGGAATAGCACTGAGCAGCTCCCTTACCTCGTGGATGTGCCCCCTGTCATAATTATCGCCTTTTGTTCGTGCTATACACTCACCAACGGCAATTCGACGGGTTCGCCACGACGAAACGCGCTAATCGCGTCAAATATCTTCGGATCATTTGAGTACACCCCCTTCTGCAAAAAGGGCACTGCCTCCTGGCGATGAGAGGCTCGATGGAGAGAGACCCCGAGGTTCCACGCGATGCGCGGATCTTCCCTATCCAAATTAAACGCCGCGAGACAACACATCAACGCGGCCCGGGGCTCAAGGTATGTTTGGGCTGGATCCCAGGGCAACACAAGGCTTGAGGCACGATGAGCGAAATCAGTGAATGCTCTGGCCCTATCCCGAGCGGTATCAAGCGGGAATCCCTCATGCCCATACAATGTCAGGATACTCTCCTCAGTCAGGTTTGTGTAAATCTCGGCCTGCTCACGGTGAGAGGTGTCATCTCGAGTAGAGATCGAAGCATCTCGTTGTAAAAAGCTTCCCAGCACGTGTGGAATGTGACGAGCCCTTAATCCGGCCAAGGAAAATCGGAGACAGAAATCCCAATCTCCAGCGGCTTTATAGCTTTTAGAAAATGGTCCGATGACACCGTGTACACTTTTTCTCCACATAGGCTGACAGCCGAACTGGTAGTTAAGAAGCGACATCGGAGCGAAGAAAGAAGCATATGTGTAACGACGATTTCCGGGGTTATTCCGGAACGTCTGGTTCGGCTCGCGGCTCTCGAACACATCAGCATATACAAGGTCTATGTCAGGGTTGCTATCTAACTCACGAGCCAGAACCTCAAGACATTCGATGTGGTGTCGATCATCGGAGTTAGCATTCGTGAGGTAGCGCCCCTCGGCGAGATCAACTCCCCGATTCCACGCCTGGTAGAGGGTCTCCCGCTCCGAAGTTCGCGCGTAGCGTATGTTGGGATACCGTTGTTGGAATCGCTCTACCACCTCCCGTTCATTCTGTGGTGAGTTGCTATCGATGACTACGATCTCCAACTCACCCCGGGTAAAGAGGGTTTGTTCTACGAGGTCCTGGAGACATCCCTCAACAAATTCAAGTGAATTATAGAGCGAAACGATAGCGGAGACCTTAATCATGGTGGCCCCGCCATCGAGATTAACCGCTCAAGATGTGAACGAAGCGGAAAGTGTGGTGCCCGCTCCAGAACCTCTCGCGCGTTTTGAGATGCTTGTGAGATCTCTTTCCGATCCGCATGGACCAGCGCAAGTCGAAAAAATGGCTGCCAATCTGACTCCCCGCAAGCACCCGCGGCCTGATTGTACGAGTCGATTGCCTGCTCGAGCGCGCCCACTTTCTCAAGACGAATTCCTTTCACCAGGTGGGGCCACGATTCTGGGGTTCCAAGGCGCAGAGCCTTATCGAGGTCGGCGTCCGAAAAGACCTCCGGCACAGCCGCGTATTCGTGATCGTGGAGCAAGACCTCCGCTGAGATACCGTCAGCATCCCCGATACGTTTCAAACTCTCTGGGAGAATCGGTTGCAGATTGCCGGTCCTCCACGCGGCGGCCCGCTGGGCATAACTCATGATCTCCTCGGCCACGACACGCCATGGCCTCGTTCTGCCCAGAGTCAGGGCGCGCTCAGATATTCCGGCTAGTCGACGAGGATCGCGAAGCAAGCGCGCGAGGCATGTTGTTAGAGCGTGCGCTGAATTCTCGTACAGGACCTCACCCAGTTCTCCATCGACCGCGTATTCTGGAACGCCGCCTACTCCAAACGCCACGACCGGGCATCCACTCGCTTGGGCGTCGACAACAGCCAGGCCAGCTGTTTCGAAGGTTAATGAGGGGAAGACGAGTATACCTGCTCGACGCAGATGTTGAGACAACTCTCGTTGAGGAACTTTGCCGTGAAAGACAAGCCCTGGCATCTTCGCCATGAACTCCTCCTTCCGTTCGATAAACTGCGGCCAGTAATTTTCATCGCCGAACACTGAAAGCTTTAGATCTGGGAACTCCGCTTTTAGTTCACCAAACGCCTGCACCAGCACGTGAATACCTTTGGGCATCTCGATACGCCCAATAAAAATGAGTTGATTCCAATCGCGTCCTTCGGGCCCGGCATAGGGGAACACGTCCGGATCAAATCCGTTTCGAACTACCACAAGTTTTTCAGGGTCGGCCTTTTTGGAAAGTATCAGGGAGCGCTGCGCGTGCGAGACACACACCATGTAATCTATTAGCTCAAGGACAGTAGACGGCTCTAGTCCACTACCATGGGCCGAGGGCGCATGATTGATGAGGAGTCTTGAAACACAATTGGGATGCTCTCGTAGGAAAAGAAATGGATGTACAAGGGTCGCGCAGATCGCGTGGTATGGTCCTATATCACGCAGCCGTCGTTCAATGGCCTGCAAGGCATACTGGGGACCGAAATTCCAAAATTCGATCCCATCTTTGTGGCACTCGCCCTCCGGTAAATTCGCGCATGCAATGACCCGATACCCTAAAGAGACCAGGGCCCTCCCAAGGGCCATGGTAGCGCTCTCGCCACCTCCTGCGTTTACACCGTGAGGATAAACCCTCCAGTCGTTAAAAAAGATAACTACCGTCGGCTGCTGAGGCATATAGCGTTTTCCAAAAGTCCGTAGCGAAATCCTGTCTTTTGGAAAACGCTATCGATTCGCGCATGTGAATCAAAACAACAACCTGTAGTGATTCATGGCAAAAGCTTTGCCAGTTTCACTGGCACGGACTTTTGCGAATCACTATAGATCGCCCTTAGATAAAGTCAGTATAAACAGCATGTTACAACAAACCCTCACGCACTGAGGGTCGTCTTGTATTGAGATGACAGGAATGAGCCTAAAGAGTCGAAATAAATCGACGTATGGCCCGTATAGGAGAGTTACGCCAACCCCACTGTTGGACGAGTCCACCGCACAGTTCACCGCACAGTTCCCCGCACAATGCCGGCCGGATAAGCTCCGCAAAGAGCATCTCTACATCCGGCATCTCCTGCTCTATGGAAAAACACACTCCGAAAGAGCCCACGAGAGAGCAATCCTCTCTGCGCGGAAGGGGATCGGTACCACACAGCACCGGGAACCCTCTCCGGCGAGCTTTCCAGAGCAGCCCTGAGGGTGGCAATCCAAGGGATCGAATCGCGATATCTCCGAGCACCAGAGCGCGCGGAGATGCTTCGTTCAAAATCGTTGCGACAACGCGTCCTCTTATCCCCAACCACTTACCCGGAGACCAAGGCAGACAGGGAACTCCCCCCTCCTGATGAATGAGGTCTACCAACTCAGACGCCGGGGCACCGTCTGGGACACTCCTTCCTACACCCAGCGCTAGCACCTCGATTCTCTCCTGAGAAACATACTGCACCCCTCGTACGATCACGAGGCGACGATCACTCCACTCAAGCACCCCGATTGCCGACACCCCATCGCCCACCGCAGGCGGCGCCTCACGCCATTGCCCAAAGGAGTTGGCCTCAGCTCGAAACCGCGCAAACGAATCCTGTCCGTCTCGATCCACCACGATCACAACGCCACATATTCTATCTCCCAGCGCGAGATTTCGCGCCGCAGCGTCACACCACTCCCGCAAGGGATACTCATCGTAGAGATGCGCGTGCGTATCGACTCTGACGGTTACCATCTACTTACGAGTCTCGTTTCATCGTATCAACTAAGGCAAAGAATTCATCTCGAACCGATGAGTGCAGAGCCACGATCGGATTATTGTTCTCTATTCGCCAAGAGGCGAGCGGTATCCGCCGATCCAGAGGGTCACAGATCACCTCGTATCCTGCTTCCGCGGCGAGTAATACAGCCGAGAAATCCCAGGGTTTGGCATTGTATTGAAGCTGCACCTGCTCAAACCCTTGAGCAAGCCGCGCGCAATCATTAGCGAATCCTCCAAATCGGTAAATATTTTCCACCGCGTTTGACACCCGCAAATGTTCAACAAGCCGCGCCTCACCATAGGCGCTAATGAAAAACAACATTCCCGCTGCGTTGAGGGAAGAACATGCGGGAGGGCTCAACCTGCGCGGAGTTCCCCTCCAGTCGCCATCCAGGGTCGTCGCAAAGCTTCCTTGACCACGTGCTGCTGTGAAAAGCGTCCGATGTGGGACGCTGTAGAACGCGCATACTGAAAGCTGATGATCGTGGACGTATCCCACCAATGGGCCGTATCCTACCTGGCCCCCCGTGAATCCCAAAAAACGCTTGCACGAGGTCGTCCCATCAAGAGGGTCGACGAGGAAGTAATGATTCGCGGAAGCAATCAGGCTGTGTGAAGACGGGTCCTCCTCAGCAACAATAGGACATCGGGAGCCCAAACGCGCCAGTATTCTACGCTGACTCTCTACATCGAGATTCATCACCAAGGTCTGGTCATCCTTGACCCGAACCTCTGGCTTCTTGCCGGAATGCACTGCTTGGTCGAGGTATCGAGCGGCATCAAGCACCGCTTCTTGAACGAGCTCAACAATATCGGAAAATTCGGCCTGACCGTGTAATTTGACCATATAGGTCAATACCATAGACCTTTCCGCGCCGTCTGTCATGAGTTCCCAGAAGCGCCCCATGGCATGACTTCTACTGGATAGAATCACGATTTCGCCGTACACTCCTCTCACGCGCTATGAAGGACATTTCAGGGGCCCTGTTCGCCGAGGCCCGACCATCAGACTCGGTAGCTTCGCTTCGTTTGGGCGCCGTAGTTCGGGAGTACCTCCGCTTTTACGCTGAGGGGACGACCCACACGGCCCGCGCCAAGCAGCTCGACGCTGACAAATTCCTCGCGTTTTTGGCACGATTCAAGCGAGCAAAGGAGATTGACGAGCTACGAGTGCGCGACTGGGATTTCTCAGCTACACAACGTTTTGTTGATGAATCCCTCCGCGTTGGCGAGGCCCCCGCTACCGTTGCTCGACGCTTGGCAACTCTAAAGCACATGGGACGCATACTAGCTGAGCGCCTGCCCGGTTTTGTGAACCCGGCGCGCGACGTTAAAGCTCCAAAACAAAACGTTCTGCGTCCTCAATCAATCGACGCCCATGAAGTACGCGAAATTCGTGATATCGCTCGCTCACGCAAAGAGGACAAGCATTCGTTTACCCGGGTCCGAAACGAGGCAATCTTAAATCTTTTACTCGACACCGGACTTCGCGCGGACGAGATACGCCTCGTCAGGCTCTCTCAGTTAGACGAAGACCTCGGCTGGATTCGTAAAGTACGCACCAAGGGCAGGCGATTTCGGGATGTGTATATCTCCACTGAAATGCGTGCTCCCCTCAAGGAGTACTTACGGGCTCGGGCGGCGGAACTTGAGAGATTTTACCCTAAGCTGCCCGGGTCAACCGATGGGAAAATTCCTCTCTTCATTAGCTCCTATGGGGCACAAGCAGCGGATCCGGACACCTTTGAAATGAGCCCAAAAACGATCTGGCGGGCGATTCGGAGCTACTCAATTCACACCAAGCTGCACCCTCATTTACTCCGCCATACCTACGCGACCGAGCTCCTTGAGGACTCCAAAGACATTCGTTTGGTCGCACAGGCGCTTGGACACAGCGATGTACGCATCACCATGCGATACACCGAACGTGGAAACGAGGAGGTAGCCCAGGCTCTCGAAAAAGTTCGGCGAGGCAAACGAAATGAATAGAAGCGCGCTCATGACACCAGAGATGGTACGGGAGTTGGCGGCACGATACCACTCTCCGCTCTACGTATTCTTCGAGTCGATAGTGCGCGCCAGATGCGCCGAGTTACGGGCCGCTCTCTCGTATCCGAATTCAGTGATCCGGTACGCCTGTAAAGCCCTCACCCTGAGAGCGATTCCGCAGATTGTCCGAGAGGAGGGATTCTGGATCGACGCGTCCTCCCTGAATGAGGCAAAACGCGCGCTCCTTGCCGGGTTCGCGCCCGCAACAGTTCAGTTTACGGGCGAGAGCTCCTCCGAAGCGGTATTTACAGAGCTGATGGAGTTAGGGGTCGATATTAATTGCAGCTCTCTCGATCAGATGCGCCTGATCGGACGACTTTTTCCACGGGCACGGGTATCCTTTCGACTTAATCCCGGAGAGGGACATGGGGCGAACAACAAGGTGAATACGGGCGGCCCAGCGAGCAAGCACGGTATTTATATCGATCAACTTGACGACGTACGACGAGTCATACGGCAATACGATCTACAACTGACCGGTATTCATGCGCACATCGGATCGGGCACCGACCTGGAACATTGGCTACGGATCAAGGATATCACCCTGGCAGTCGCTAAGGGATTCGATGAACTTTCGTTTATAAATCTCGGCGGTGGCCTACCAGTTGT
Organism: bacterium; assembly: GCA_017853915.1. Taxonomy (GTDB): domain Bacteria; phylum Bdellovibrionota_C; class UBA2361; order UBA2361; family OMII01; genus OMII01. The sequence goes on along the minus strand of JAFMIS010000020.1, from coordinate 6,770 downwards.
CTACAATCCTGTGACCGATGCGCCTATGCCTCTCGCAGAGTGGGGAGAAAGGTTGAGCGAAAGCATGGCGATGTACTGTCACGAACTTGGCCGAGATATTCGACTCGAGATAGAACCAGGCCGTTTCGTCGTCGCCGAATGTGGATTTCTGATCAGCGAAATTCAAAACATCAAGCGCACCCCCGGTTACCAGTTCGCTATCCTTAACACGGGGTTCAATCACAATCCACGCCCAGCGATGTACGGAAGCTATCATCCTATCGACATTGTATCGGGAGACGGTCGCGATGTAATTGGCTCTGAGGAGTATGTCATCGGAGGATATCTGTGTGAATCGGGAGACATATTTACTCGATCGGAAACCGGAGAGCTCCTCCCGCGGAGATTTCCCACGCTGCGCGTAGGAGATCTCGCTGTCATGGGGTTGGTGGGCGCCTACAGTCATTCGATGAAGAGCGACTACAACTCGATGAATCTCCCGGCCTCGGTGTTAATTGACTCTCAGGGAACGGCACAGGTGATAGAACGCCGGGGAACCCTGGAGGACATCATACGGCGCGAAAACGAAGTCTACTAGCGCGAGCGGTTTCGCTCCAGTAGTGCGGCGTTTGCTATGCCGTCCTGATTACTCGTTCCCACAACGCGCGCACGTCATCGTCGTTCCACGAAACTCCACTCATCACCTCAGACGCGAGGCTTCTCGTGGGGGCGCAAAACTCCTCATGCATGGGATGAACGGTCTCGTTCCACTGAGTGACTACAGACTCCTGTGTGCGCCCTCGCTCGCGGACATCACGGGCCATACGCCGGGAGAAACGAAGCTCATCTGGGGTATCGACAAAAATTGAATACGAAAAAAGACCTCGCAACTCAGGGAAGCACAGCGTCAAGATTCCCTCAACGACCGTTACTTGACGGGGATGCACCTGTTTGGTCTTTGAAGAGCGCGAATGAGTGGCGAAGTCATATGTGGGCATATCGATCCCCTGCCCCGCTCTCAGCGACTCGAGATGTTGTATGAGGAGCTCCGCTTCAAAAGCAGCCGGATGATCATAGTTAACTTTCGCCCTATCCTCTGGCGAGAGGTGCGCGTTGCATCGATAGTAGGCATCCAGGGGAATGACCTCTACCCTCTCGCCTCCTCCAATTCTTAAGAGATCTGACGCGAGCGTTGTTTTTCCACTCGCTGTGCCTCCAACGACCGCAATGATCTTATGAGAAGTCATGAGACTCTACCTTTGATCAAGCCGAAGAGATAGGCACTTGGCCGCCCCTCCAGCTTTAATGAACTCACTTAATTCCACGGGATAGGTCCGAAATCCCCGCGCGGCCAACAGGGCATACGTTGTAGCGCAGCCAGCCGGCACAATCACATCGCTACCCAATACCACAGCGTTGCACACAAATTGAAGAGCATCCGCCTCCGGAACGTGAATTAATTCAATCTCCCGACCCAAAGCCTCAAGGCCCAGTTTGGAGAAAGCGCCGGGATATATCAGCGCTAGCTTCTCTGTCAGAGGGCAAAAACAGGTATCGAGGTGATAAAAACGGGGATCCGTAAGTTCAACTGCCACCAGCTTTTTTACCCCAAGATGGTGGCCAACTTCCTCATGCGCTACCCGATCTGACCGGAATCCCCATCCGCAAAAGAGAACCTCTCCAGCAAAAAGAGCGTCGCCCTCCCCCTCAAAACTCCCCGAACTAACTCTATACACCGTGTATCCACGAGACTCGAACCACGCCTGGAAATGGCGCTCCTCACCTTGCCGCTCGGCGTACCGAAACCGCGAAAGAACAGCCTCAGTACCTTTGACAAGCCCGGCATTTGCCGTGAATACCATGTCTGGATTGCCCTCCTCATGATGTACATACTCCAACCACCCTCCGAGCCTCAGTATGTGATGATGTAGATTCATCCATTGAGTTCGCGCCAGCGCTTTATCGGGAAGACGCGTCAGATCCATCCAAGGATTGATTTTATACCGAACATCGTAGTCTTCAGGCTTACAAACGAGCCATCGACCGTGGGGAAACAGATTCTTATTCTCAGGAATCACAACCATGTACAGAGCCGTATTGATACATATTTGAGACTTTTGACTCATCCGCATCTCAACGGATTGCACGCCTCATCTTCTCTCAGAATAGCATTCCACCCATGCTTCCATCGAGCCCCGAATGTGGGGGCGGCCTCGTCTTTAACTCATATTTCCAACCGGTCCGGTGAATAGTATCCTGTATAGATGCGACGCCTCTGTTTATGCATCGCCCACCGCGGGGCATCAGGATATGAGCCGGAGAACTCTCTCGGGAGTTTCAATCGTGCTATTGAGCTCGGTGCCCCGTGGGTAGAGTTCGATGTGCGCGTAGTAGAGGAAACTCCGATAGTGTTTCATGATAGAACACTTACCCGCATGACACATTCCCACGGGATTGTGGAGAAACAAACCCTCGCGACAATCCGCGCGCTCTCGCTTCCCAACGGTGAAAAGATTCCCCTCCTACGTGAAGTTCTCGACGCATTACGCGGTAAGGCCTGCGCGCAGCTTGAGCTCAAAGGTCCAGGCTCCGGTGAGGCTACTGCGTCAACTCTACGACAAGCTCTCCAGGAGGGATGGAGTCCAACATGCTTTATAGTGTCGAGCTTTGATCAGCAGGAGCTAGCGTCGTTTGCCGCTCTGGCTCCCGAGATCCCACTGGGACTTCTGACCTATGGGTACCCACTCAATTGCGTCGAGATCGCGCGAAAATTAAGAGCAGTATCGGTGCACCTACACCTTGATGCCGTCAGCCACGGCAGAATTAAGGAGCTGCACGACGCGGGATTTAAAGTCTTTGTGTATACCGTCAACGATCCGAATGACATTACCACCGTTCTTGAACTGGGGGTCGACGGAATTTTTTCAGACTTTCCTGACAGAGTGCTCCAGGTGCTCCGCAGTTAACAAAGCCGTCGACGGTGTGAGTGCTGGCGCGGGGCTGAAATCCGGTGTGGTTTGATCATGCATCTTTATTGCTCGTGCACGGTTACGTGGGTGTCGTCGGGGCATATTTGGAGGTCGCCCGGGTCGGGCGCTACAATATCGCGAATCACGGCGCTTCTTTCGGATGCATGAGCGTCGCATCCGGGATGGCGGGGGTCTCTACCTGCCCTTACCGGAGGCGCCCAATTAGGCGCGTACGGAGCCGCGACCACCCTATTATCGCGACCACCCTATTATATCGACAGAATTCTCGACGCTCGCCACACATAGTAGGCATCCACTATTCCGGCGCTGCTCCTGCGAACGATCCGTGGGCCCTTATCCATCAGCTCTAACGCTGAGAGCGGGGCCTGCCCTCGCAATCCCGCGCATTTTTTATGGAACCATCCCAGGATCCGAAGCCTTGAGTCAAAGCATGCTCGCGCTCGACTTCCCTCGGACAGCTTCCACTTCTCAGAAAACAACCTATCGATGTGCCGAGACTCCTCTAACAACGATTCAAAGGAGCGCTCTGTAAACAATCTCTGGTCCCGCTTAGCTAGTGGGCACCTGCGATCTGATTCGCGCACCCTATCATGAACATGATCCTGAATATCATCAAATAGCGTTGCCGGAATAACGCGCTCCTTGCCACCCAACACGATAGTGCGATCGGAGAGGCTTACATCACGAACTCGCGCCTCTCGAATCTGGGATACGCGGACCCCTAGTCCATACGAAAGCATAGCCACGATAAGCGCTTCGCCCCGCAACCTCCCCAGTAGCAGCTCCAGGTGCTCCACGAGAGCCTGCTTAAGTACGCCAGAGGGGGCCTTGAGCGGCGCACCGCTCGGTTGACAGTAGGTCATCTGCTGAGCCTCGACTTCTTGTTTCATATGAGTATAGAAATATACTAGAAACACCCTCAAGTCAAGCCCGCTCGGTAATCTCTACAGTGATGCGCAAAAGTCCGCGCCAGTGAAACTGGCAAGGCCTTGGTCATATAGTCAGCTCGAGCCCGCGAAGCCCTTTATCCAGCTTAGAGAAATGGACAGAAACGATCTCAAATATTATTTTCGGGCGCTCTCAAGCGCGACGTCACGCGGGGATGTCTTATTGAAGAAGCCTTTAATTCGCTGCATCAATCTGAAAGGAAGCGATGCGCGAGCCTCGTGCAACTCTGCCTCAGTTTCTGAGATCCGCTTCGCGAGGGCGCTCCCCCACTCCTCACTCGCGACGTAACGACGTCGCAATTCCTCAAGCATCTCCTTGAGCTTTCTGCCCTCTTCACGCATGTCATGACACATCGCACCAACCGCATGATACTGCTTGAGGACCAACCCCAGCTCAGCCTCTCGCACTCGTCGGGACTCACGTTCCGTGTAGAGCTCCGTGGTATGCCGATCTTCAGCTCGAACAAGAGCATCATGAGCGTCTTGAAGCTTGTTGCGCGCCGCGGACTCCTTGAGAGCCAACTCATCGATGCGCATATCAGCGTTAACAAGTGAGTCCTTGTAGTCCTTAACTGAATTTACGATCGGTTTTGAGGCATTAAGGATGAGTTCTATGAGGTTCTGATTGGGCACCGGAATCGCGTGGATTCCGATCCCCTTCTCATTCTGAGACTCAGAAGGAGAGGCATCGCTGTTCATCGGAATATATCGTTTTACCGGAGAGCCATTCCAGAGAACCGAATGGACATGATGGGCGTGCGCTACCAGCAGCCAACCCGGCGCCAAGGAGCGCTCCAGCCCCTCGAAATATATGCCACGCCACCACCGCTCCATCTCCCCATCTGCCACCTCAGAGCTGGCATACAGCTCTTTAAGGATCGACAACCAGAATACGCGTTCACGACGCGCTTCATCCGGGTTGACCACCAGCTGAGGCGCGGCGTGGTTCGGGAAAGTCATGTAATTTTCGCAATGCGTGAAACCCGCGCTCGACAGAGACTGTTTGAGGGCTTCCAATGAAGCTCCTCGACCCCGAACATGCTCACGCGATGGCTCGATATGAACTCCACCAGGGGCATGCAGGGGATTACCCACCGACATGACCAACGATCCAGTCGATTTCAACACCTTTCTGCACAGAGAAAACAGTTGCAAACCTGGGTCGTAGAACTCACTCTCAGGAAGAACGGGATCGATGCAAATAATAAAATCGAATCTTTGGTCGTGGACGACCTGCTCGACGTACCCGGTTACTATCTCAACATTCGGCAAGTCATTACACCGAACTCGCGCGCATTCCGCCAGCTCCTCTGAGGCTTCAAGCGCCACAACCTTGAACCCCTGTTCACCCAACACTCGAGTCAATGCGCCAGCGCCACAACCGACCTCCAGAATTCGTGCCCCCGGGGGGATCTCGAGAGAACGAATCAGCGCACCACGAAATGGATTCACATGATACCAAAGACCTGCTTTGATTGCGCGCTCCAACAACTCGGGGGACATCGAGCTCGGGTCTTCAACGTCTCTCAGGAGTGCCTCGAGGCGAGAGACCTCATCAATGGTTCGGGTTCCCGCTTTTACTCCACGAAGGGAGTTAGAATTAGCAGGCGACTGGCTTAAGAGGGAAGAAGCAACTTGTAGGAGCTCGGCGTGGGCGACGGTCATGGCCAAAACTATAGCCGACCGAAAGCCGAGGCGAAATCGGAAATCTTTAAAGCTTAAGGGTTGGATAAGCACCCCAATGGGCGGGGCAAAAAGCTGTCACTGCGCCGGGGACTTCCCTCTCAAACCCCGCTATCGTGCCACTCCTATTTCTTAACGAGCCCCTTAAAGCCCCCTGATATCAGAGTGGAAACATTTGAAAGCACGATCGGGAGATACAGTCCACTCGGACAGGCTAAATACCGGGGCTGCCACGTGGGATTAAATTTATCCTTGTACTTCCGGAGTCCATCAAAATTATAAAAATGTCCGCCGTGGCGGTACACAACATTAGCTAACTTAGCGTAGTACGGTGCGAGAGGATTCTTTGGCAGCCCAGCCAACGGCGCCATACCCAACGAGAAGGTTTTGTATCCATGATCTCTTCCCCACTCGAACAACTTAATAAATAAGAAGTCCATGACTCCATTTGGAACGTCGTTGCGATATCGCATAAGATCGACTGAGAGCTCATACCGAGATCGCGACTCAAAGATATTGGCAAATCCAATAATACTCCCCTCCTGCTCCGCCACAGCGCACCGGAATCGGGTGACATAAGCCTCCTGGAAGAAACCGATTGAAAAACACTTCTCTGAGGTGTTTTTCTGGGCGAGCCACTCATCGGAGACGCTACGAAGCTCCGCGATGCGTCGACTGACCTCGTCTATCTCCAAAATACGAAACGTCACACCAGCGCGCTGTACTCGATTAACTCCTCCCCGTAACCCACGCGCCTTAGATCCCGAGATGGAAAACGACTCAAGATCTACTATCCCCTCCTCGCCGATCTTAAAGAACCTTAATCCAAGGTCCATGACGTATGGAATCATGCCTGAGGAGATGCCGTAGAACACACATATCTTGGAAGTTTCCTCCGCGATCTCCCGAAACTTCCAACACAATTCAGCAAGACTGTCGGACGCTCCCTCTGGATCCCCCAACTCAATGACGCAGCCTCCCCATTTCCTCCACATTAAAAAACCATCGCGCCGTTCCGAGAACAAGATCTCCTTATCACCCGCGAAGGCGAGCAGGCTCATGGTTCCTTTACTCATCTCCAGAATCGAAGAGACTTCCCGCAGATCGCTCTCAGAGGGAAACGTTGGTTCATGCTCGCGAGGCTTAGCAAGAGAGAAGTAAGCCCCACAGG
>JAFMIS010000315.1 GCA_017853915.1 bacterium | reverse complement strand
CACTTGATCCGAGCTGAGTGTTTCTTGACACCTTCAAGAGCCAAGGCATCGCCGAGGTCTTGAAGAGCGTCTCCTGAGACCTCGCTCTTTATCATTTGTCTAAAGAGAGTCGACAGCCGTCGTGCCTCTTCAGTTGTCTTTCCACTTAAGAGCTCTGACATAATCGATGCGGTCGCTTGACTAATAGAGCATCCATGTCCGGTGAAGGCGATGTTAGAAATGACGTCGCCAGAGAACTTAATGGTCAATGATATCTGATCGCCACACAGGGGATTATGAAGGTCTACCTTGCAATCGGGGTTCAAAAGCACTCCGTGGCAACGGGGAGCCTTGTAGTGATCGAGCAGCAGCTCCTGATAAACGTCGTCTAAATTCACTTGTTTGACCTCACTGACACCGCCTTACCATAGCAGCGATACAAGCAAGCTAAAAGGGGACCGACGCATTTACCACGATCAGGGCCAGGAATAATTCGCTTCCAGTATCAGCGAAAAATTATGAGTGTATCTCGACGGATATGCAGCTGTAATCGTAGCAGGCGGAGTCTCTGCGTGGGCCCTTCAGCCACCTATTTCATGAACCATACTCACTCCACAGCTATTTTTGGAAAGGCTTCTGGCCTCATCAAATAGCAGAGCAAGTCGCAACAGGTGTGCCGGATCTCCCGCCAGCTCGGCTCTCCCCGCGTTATGGGCTGATTGAAGAGTAGTTTCTCCACACGCAATCGACTCTAAGATTGCCTCATCGGCATGTATGAAGCACGTACCTGTGTCGCCCGTAGTGATTGCACCTGAGAATATATCAATACCAACCTTGGTAGCTCTCCCCACAAACACTACTTCTATTCGAGGCCACTCTCGATACCGTACATCAGCTCGAACTATACCACACAGAAAATCAGCCCATGAGGGGATGTCTTTATTCATAGGAGCAGTATCATCATTTCATCGACCATTGTCAGCTATTTTTCTTGCCACATCAGAGCCCGCTTATCGCATGAAGTCGCGTCAGAAGAACGGCGCGAATCCATGCGTCTCGGAGTCTCAGAAAGACAGTCGCATGTCTAGAACTGAGTTGACGCAATATTCGGGCTAGGCCTGAGATTCGGCTGATGAATTTTGAAGAAGCTCTTCAAGACGCTCGACTTCAGGATATGCGCCAATGAGTCGCGCAGCTATCTCTTTTGCCTTTGTCGCAACAAGGAGGGCGGCGACATTATCGCTTGTGGCGATGTGGGATTGGGCCAGCACCAACATCTCCCGCACACCACACCATCCGGTCATTTGACAAGCGCGCTGCGCCAACTGCACAGAGTAATCAGGAGCCGCAAACGGTCCATCTTTGAGGTAGAGAACTGCCAGCAATCGAAGCACTGCGGGGTGTTCAGGGGCGACAACCAAGGCGCGGTGGAGATGATGCTTAGCGTACGCAAGCTTCCCTTCTCTTAGTAGAATCTCGGCAAAGGCAACAACTGCCTCGAATGGCGCTCCGTCAAAAGAAGCGATCTTTGATAATTCATCCCTCGATTTCTGTGCCTCAGGACCAAAGAGCCCTAAGCGAGCTCGCGCCACATTCAAGCGAGCGAACCCTCCATCATCATGCGGCAGGGAGGCGAGGAGCTCCTGAGCTTCCGCGACCGACGCGCCCACCCCTCCGGATTCAACAACAGCGGTAATAAATAGAGTCGCGAGCTCGGGATCGGGGGTAAGCTTTTGAAGACAGACCCGCATCGTCCATACGGCTTCGGTCGCGTATCCGAGCCACAGTTGAAGACGCGCTAGGCGCACATACGCTTCCCGGAGAGTCGGGGCCAACGACTTTGCTTGCCGAAGAACTCGCTCCGCGTCGTCAAATCTCTTTAATCGAAAAAAACAGTGGGAGAGATCTAGCAGGGCATTGACGACAGCAGGGCTTCGCGGATGCGAGGCGAGCCCACGCTCATAAAGCTCCACTGCCTTTTCAAATTCACCCGTTTGATAATGCTCAGCCGCGGCGATAAAGGAAGCCACTGGAAGACACCGCCAACGCGACCACCAATGACTGTAAGCTCTTAACGTCTTGCGAAACTGAACAAACAACACCACGGGAGCCCTTCAAATCAAAAATCTCTTTACGTACCACCTTGGGGAAGTGGTAATACATGCTACTATTCGATAATCTGCATAAGGTATCCGACTGCTTCAGGAATTATAAACATGAGTAACTTCAAGGCCTTGGTGGACCAACTTCGAGGCATTTTACCTGCCCATGTGGTGCGATCCGACCCGGAATCTCTGACATTCTATGGAAAGGACTGGCTTAAGGACTTCACGCCCGCTCCCTCGGTAGTCGTTTTTCCCGAAACGATAGAGCAGGTCCAAGCTATTGTAAGAATCTGCAACGATCTGCGGGTAGGACTGGTGCCCTCAGGCGGGCGGACAGGTTTAAGCGGGGGCGCGACCGCGACCGAGGGAGAAGTCGTGCTCTCTCTTGAGCGGATGCGCAAAATTCTTGAGGTCAATCGGATCGATCGAACCATTCGATGTCAAGCCGGAGTGGTACTCGAGCAGCTTCAGAAAGCGGCAACCGAAGCCAGTCTTTACTTTCCGGTTGATTTTTCAAGTCGCGGCTCCGCGCAGATTGGCGGCAATATCGCCACCAATGCGGGAGGTATCCGTGTCATCAAATATGGTAATTTTCGAGAGTCAGTTCTCGGCCTGACTGTTGTTACCGGACGTGGCGATATTCTGGAATTAAACGGATCGCTCTTTAAGAACAATTCTGGATACGATTTGCGAAACCTCTTTATCGGTTCAGAGGGGACTCTCGGCATCATTGTTGAAGCCACTCTTCGTCTGACAAGTCCTCCGGGCGATCTCGCCCGAATCCTGGTAGGACTGGAGGACCACCACGCCATCCTGCCGCTTTTAACATTTTGCAGAGATACTTTCGCCAACCTGTCGGCGTTCGAATTTATGGAGAAGTTACCATTTGAGGAGGTCATCGCGCGACGAGGGCTGCGAAATCCTCTAGTAGGCTCCTACGCGGCATATGCCCTCATAGAGTGCGAAGTCTCGTCTCAGGCAGATCGCGAACATATCATGGAGAGCTTCGGCGTCGCGTTTGAAAACAATCTTATTAAAGATGTAGTTGTGAGCGAGTCATCTGCTCAAGCGCGAGAGCTCATGGATCTGAGAGATCTCATCAGCGAGACCCTGAGTCAGCACTACACGCTTCACAAAAATGACATATCGGTGCCTGTTCC
>JAFMIS010000314.1 GCA_017853915.1 bacterium | reverse complement strand
CCTATCACACCCGCGTTTTGATTAACTCATCATCGAAATAAATTCGCCGCGCGCGGTCGAATGATTCACCCTGAATCCACTGGTTATGCCACTCCGGCACCAGCGAGCGCTCAACAAGAGACTCGGCGGAGAGTCTATGCGTGGTGATGTCGAGATAGTCATCGCTCACCGTCACGATTCGGTACTCGAACGGATACTCGATCAACGATGCCGTTTTTACATGGTAGAGATTATTCACTCGCACAATATCGTTAATGTGCCAATGTCCGGTAAACATCACCTTCACATTAGGCGCGCGTTCAAGCAGCGCCAGAACCTCTCGATGGAACTTCGGGAATAGCTTCTGCCACACCGGGCCAAGCCTGACATGTGGTTCCCCCAGGTCTCGTGGGCTGATGATCGGGTATTCACTCTTGGATGCTATCGGATGGTGCGCGAAGACCAGCGTTGTCGTCTTTCGATCGCTCTCAAGTTCTCGCTCAAGCCACTCAAGCTGTGCCGAGCTAAACCCAACCCCTGCGTACTCATGCGTCCTGTCCCAATGCATTACCTCTGATTCATCACCCGATGGAAGATGGGCATAATTGGAGTCGAGAAATATATAGCGGACATCGTTAATACGAGTGACAAAATAGAAGATCTCTCGACTCAGCGACCACTGCTTCGCAAGATTGCGTCGAATCCCCTCGTGGCCTACATCACGGTTTCCGAGAGTAAATAAGATCGGAGCGCGAACCCTCCCCAGCATAGCCCTGGCGAATTCAAAGCTCTCAGGATCCCCGAGATGGGTCAGATCTCCGCAGTGAATAACATAATCGAGCTTGTGGGAATTAAGCGCCTGTACCAGAAGCTCTCCGAGCTCACCTCCGTCAGTTACCAAGAGCTTGTTCCACATCACATGCTCAACGAGGCGTCCCGGAGCTACCCAGTGAGTATCAGTAATTAGGGCAAAGGTTGTATGGGGTGCGGGTGTCCGGCTCATAGGATTATAAAGCTCCTGTTTGGACGCTACGAGGCAACCTCTCTCATCTCTCGCTCGAGGGTCTTACGATTCCATCCTATCGCTCGTTGCACCGCATCGTAGAACGGAAGACGACTCTCGCGCATCACCTGATACACCTGCATTAAACCGGATACACCGCGGCGCTTTACAATGGCCTTAAATTGGAGCGCCGCGTAGGCGTAGTCCTGCGCGGTCCCGGTGAATCCGCCCGGTCCGTCTTGTAGCGCCTGGGTCGCCAACTGTGAGTAGTACTCGCTTACCTGCCCACGTGGAATACCGGTCGTAAAATCAGCACTGTATTGCTCAAACCACGCGGCGAAACCCTCAGCCCGTTGTCGATCTGAGTCGGATGAGCGCTCCCCCAGCAGCAGGTATTCAAGCACGTGCCCCATCTCATGGAGCAATACCTGCGCAAGCACCTCATCTCCTACTCTCGCTCCGCTGCAATCAGGCGCCACAAAATCGGTGATGATATAAATCCGGTTGGGGGGAATCATAAATCCAGGATGTCCTCCCACGGTGAGCGCGACCGGGAATTGCGCCAAAGCCGTCGCCTTATCGGTGAAAACAAGGTCCCATTCGCGATGAACCTGTTTGAGCTCGCTCGTGAATCGCCCACTTTTAATCGCTCGGTTAACTCCGATGGCGGCATCACCAACAGCACGCGAGGGGCTGGATGAAAAACACCTCTCGATTGAACGTGGCCACCGTACCTGCATCGGGCCAAGATCAGTCGCGAACTGAGCCGTACGCGACTCATTTCCCAATTCCACCTGCGATGGAGCCGCGATCTCGTCCGGCTGTATCTCTTTACACACGGCACGTGAGCGATATTCAGCGGGCACGAGGAGAAGACTGCGGGCCTGTATAATGCTGCCATGCGCATCAACGTAGAGGCATGAGTCATCAGCGAGGGCAGCAGCCTGAGTGAACAAGCACACCGCCCCGAGGAGGAGTCGGTTGGCTCGTCTCGCGAGAGCGCGCCTCATGTCGCTATCGTCCTACAGGAATGATACCACGCTTTGAGCGCCGTTTTGAGGGAACAACCTTTTTACGTGTCCCGAGTAGCGCGAGCTCAAGAACCTCGCTGACGTGCTTCACCGGCACAAATTGGATCTGCTTTCTTTGATCCTCAGGAATCTCCTCAAGATCCTTGATATTCTCAAAGGGGATTATGATCTTTCGAATTCCGTACTGCAGAGCCGCCAAGGCCTTTTCGCGCAAACCTCCGACCGCCAGGACATTACCCCGCAGGGTAATCTCACCGGTCATCGCGATATCCTTCGATACTTTTCGTCCCGAAAGAACCGACACAAGCGCTGTCGCTATCGTGATACCCGCAGAGGGTCCATCTTTAGGAGTCGCTCCACCAGGAACGTGGATGTGAATATCGTGTTTGGAGTGGAAATCTGCGTCGAGTCCCAACACGGTCGCATTCGCCCGAGCGTAGAAGAGCGCGGCCTGGGCCGACTCCTGCATGACGCTGCCCAGTTGGCCAGTAAGTGCCAAGCCACCGCTGCCCTTAGCGAGAGAGACCTCGACCGGCATCACCTCTCCGCCGTGAATCGTCCAAGCTAACCCACGCGCCAAACCTACCGCTTCACGCTGCTCGGTCACCTCTGGGTCATATTTCGTTGGACCGAGGAGGGTGGAAACCTTGCCGGAATCGAGCGTTTTAATCAGTTTTCTCTTCTCGGCATACTCACGCGCCACTTTGCGACAGAGCGCCCCGATCTCTCGCTCAAGATTTCGGACTCCTGCTTCTCGCGTGTAGCGATCGACCACGAGCTCGATAGCGCTATCTGTAAAGGTAATCTTTTGACCTTTCAGTCCAGCCTCCTCCAACTGTCGAGGAATAATGTACTTAGTCGCGATCTTCTGTTTCTCCTGAGAGGTATACCCCGGGATGGAGAGGATCTCGAGCCGGTCAATAAGAGGCTCAGGGATCGTGTCGATGGTATTGGCTGTCGCGACAAATAGAACCTCTGAAAGATCGAATGGCACATTCAGGTAGTGATCGGTGAAATCCTGATTCTGATGCGGATCGAGTACTTCCAGAAGAGCAGAGGCGGGATCCCCCCTAAAGTCAGCCCCGATCTTGTCGAGCTCGTCTAACACAAACACTGGGTTCTTGCTCCCCGCTTGCTTGAGCCCCTGAATGATCCGTCCAGGAAGCGCCCCAACATAGGTGCGGCGATGGCCGCGGATCTCAGCCTCGTCGCGCATACCACCAAGAGACAT